>JALTZY010000107.1 GCA_027045905.1 Paracoccaceae bacterium | reverse complement strand
CTTTATCCCTCTCGGCGGATTGCTTCGCAATCGCCTGCCGGGCGGTGGACCAGACATGGGCCAAGACCAACACGGCGCCCTTGCGCGGCTGGGCGCCGAAGGGCGAACGCCTGATCGGGCGCGCACCTCATGGCCACTGGCGGACCATGACCTTCATTGCCGCGCTCAGGCACGACCGGATCGACGCGCCCTTCGTGCTCGGCGGCCCGGTCAACGGCGAAGCCTTCCGTGCCTGTGTGGAACAACTGCTGGCACCGACCCCTAGCCCCGGCGATATCGTGGTGATGGGCAACCTCGGCAGCCACAAGAGCCAGGCCGTGCGAGAGGCCATCCGCGGGGCCGGGGCGCATCTGTCGTTCCTGCCGCCCTACAGCCCCGACCTGAACCCCATCGAACAGGTCTTCGCCAGGCTCAAGCACATGCTGCGAGAGGCTTCCGAGAGAACCGTCGAGGCAACCTGGCGAAGAATAGGAACACTCCTCGACCGGTTTACACCCGACGAATGCGCAAACTACCTCAAAAACGCAGGATACGCTTCAAACTAGCCTCATCTCGTTCTAGCGGGCCTCGCGCACCAGCCGCAGGATATTGCGCGCCGCCTCGGGGATATTGGTGCCGGGGCCGAAGATCGCCTTCACCCCGCGCTCGGTGAGATACTCGTAATCCTGCTGCGGAATAACCCCGCCGCAGATCACCACCACATCCTCCGCGCCCTGCGCCTTCAGCGCCTCGATGAGCCTTGGCGCCAGCGTCTTGTGGCCCGCCGCCTGCGAGCTGATCCCGACCACATGCACGTCATTGTCCACCGCATCGCGCGCCGCCTCCTCGGGGGTCTGGAACAGCGGCCCCACATCCACGTCGAAGCCGATATCGGCGAATGCGGTGGCGATCACCTTGGCGCCGCGGTCGTGGCCGTCCTGGCCCATCTTGACCACCAGCATCCGCGGCCGGCGGCCCTCTTCGCGGGCGAAATCCTCGACCTCTTTCTGAATGGCGGCAAAGTCCTCGTCGCCCTCGTACGCCGCGCCATAGACGCCGGCCAAAGTCTTTACCTCGGCCCGGTGGCGGCCGAATGCCTTTTCCATTGCCATCGAAATCTCTCCCACGCTGGCGCGCGCGCGCGCCGCTTCCACGGCCAGTTCCAGAAGGTTGCCCTCGCCCGAGCGCGCCGCCGCCTCGAGCGCGCCCAGCGCCGCCTCCACCGCGCCAGCGTCGCGGCTCGCGCGGATCTGCTCGAGCCGGGCGATCTGCGCCTCGCGCACTGCGGTATTGTCGATCTCGCGCACCTCGACCGGGTCTTCGCGCTCGGGGCGGAAGCGGTTCACCCCCACGATCACCTCCTCGCCCCGGTCGATCGCCGCCTGCCGGCGCGCCGCCGCCTCCTCGATCCTGAGCTTCGGCAGACCCGAGGCCACGGCCTTGGTCATGCCGCCCATCGCCTCGACCTCCTCGATCAGCTTCCAGGCCTCGTCGATCATCTCGGCGGTGAGTTTCTCGACGTAATAGGAGCCCGCGAGCGGGTCCACGACCCTGGTCACTCCGGTTTCGTTCTGCAGGATCAGCTGGGTGTTGCGGGCGATGCGGGCCGAGAATTCGCTGGGCAGCGCGATCGCCTCGTCAAAGGAATTGGTGTGCAGCGACTGGGTGCCGCCGAGCACCGCGCTCATCGCCTCGAACGCCGTGCGCACGATGTTGTTGTAAGGGTCCTGCGCCTGCAGGCTCACGCCCGAGGTCTGGCAATGGGTGCGCAGCATCAGCGAGCGGGGGTTTTGGGGCTCGAATTCCGACATGATCCGGTGCCAGAGGAAGCGCGCCGCCCTGAGCTTGGCCGCTTCCATGAAGAAATTCATGCCGATCGCGAAGAAGAAGCTGAGGCGGCCGGCGAAAGCGTCCACATCCATGCCGCGGGCAAGCGCGGCGCGCACATATTCGCGCCCGTCGGCGAGCGTATAGGCAAGCTCCTGCACCAGCGTGGCCCCGGCCTCCTGCATGTGGTAGCCGGAGATCGAGATCGAGTTGAAGCGCGGCATTTCGCGGGCCGTGTATTCGATGATGTCGGCGACGATGCGCATGCTCGGCTCGGGCGGGTAGATATAGGTGTTGCGCACCATGAATTCCTTGAGGATGTCGTTCTGGATCGTGCCCGAAAGATCCTTTCGCGCCACCCCCTGCTCCTCGCCCGCGACGATGAAGGCGGCCATGACCGGGATCACCGCGCCGTTCATGGTCATCGAGACCGAGACCTTGTCGAGCGGGATGGCGTCGAACAGGATCTTCATGTCCTCGACCGAGTCGATCGCCACGCCCGCCTTGCCCACATCGCCGATCACGCGCGGATGGTCGCTGTCATAGCCGCGATGGGTGGCAAGGTCGAAGGCCACGCTCACCCCCTGCTGGCCCGCCGCCAGCCCCTTGCGGTAGAAGGCATTGCTCTCCTCGGCGGTGGAGAAGCCCGCATATTGGCGGATGGTCCAGGGCCGGCCCGCATACATGGTGGCGCGCGGGCCGCGCAGGAAGGGGGCGAGGCCCGGCAGCGTGCCCAGATGCTCGAGTCCGTCGAGATCGGGGGCGTCATAGAGCGGCTTCACCTCGATCCCCTCGGGCGTGTGCCAGGTGAGATCCTCGAGCGCGCGGCCGCGCAGTTCCTTTCGCGCCAGTTCTTCCCAGGCCTTGTAATCGCTCATCGCTTCTCTCCCGTCATGCCTTGCTGTGGCTCCCCCGAGCCTCTATCTGAAAGCAAGGGGGTAACCATGCGCCATGTCCTGATCCTGATTCTGCTCATCGCCGCGCCGGCCCGCGCGCAGGAACCGTCTGCCGCGCCCGAGCCCACCGCGCTTGAGCCTGCCGATACGGTGGCGGGCGAGGTGGTCGCGCCCGATATGCCCGCGCTCGACATCATCCAGGCCGGGAGCCACAGGCTCGACGAATATCTCTGGCTCGCCCGCCCGCTGGTGGTCTTTGCCGACAGCCCGCGCGATCCGCGCTTCGTGCAGCAGATGGAATACCTGAAGGAGCGCCCCGAGGATCTGATCGCGCGCGACGTGGTGGTGATCATCGACACCGCGCCATCCGCCCGCAGCCCGATCCGCGAGGCGCTGCGCCCGCGCGGCTTTTCGCTGGTGCTGATCGGCAAGGACGGGCAGATATATCTGCGCAAGCCGCTGCCCTGGCATGTGCGTGAAATCGTGCGCTCGATCGACAAGATGCCGATCCGCCGCCAGGAGGTGCGCGACCGGCGCCTGTATCCGCCGCCGAGGTGAGCGGGCAGGGGGCTCGCGCCCGCGCCCGCGCCGCCGTGGCCGCCGCTCGCCGGACGGTTCATCCGGCCGTCCCCGCCACCAGCAGCACCTGGCGGGCCTGCGGCTCCATCACCGCCACCAGCCCCGCCTCCCGGTCGAAGACCAGAAGCGCCCCGGGAGCCGAAAACATCCGGTAAAAGGCGCCCTCGGTCGCCTCGTCCATGCAGGCGCGGGCCGAAAAGGCGGTCTCCTGCAGGGCCACTCCCGCCGGGCGGCTGCGGTTCATCACCTCGACGAAGGCCTCGTCCGGGGTGCCTTCGGGATGGGTGAGTGCCAGGACTCCGCCGCGCTCCAGCGCCGCCAGCGCCGCGCCCACCCGCGCCTCGGGGGCGAGGGCGGACTTCACCTCGCCCGAGCGCAGTTCGTAAAGTGCCGCGGTACATGTGCGCGTCGATTTGAAATAGCGCGCCTCTCCCAGCCAGAACCAGCGCTCCAGGATGGCGCGCGCTCCGGCTTCGTCCATCTGCGCGCAGGCGGCGGGCAGCAAGAGCAGGGCCAATGGTGCCAATATGCGGCGGGCGCGGCCCATCGGCTATTCGAACTCCATGATCACGTCGTCCACCGCCAGATTGTCCCCGACCGCGACATTGATCTTCGCCACCACTCCCTTCCTGGCGGCGCGCAGGATGTTTTCCATCTTCATCGCCTCGATGGTGCACAGCGCCTGCCCTTCCTCCACATCGTCGCCCTCGCTGACGTCGATCTTCACCATCAGGCCCGGCATCGGGCACAGCAGCAGCCTTGACGTGTCCGGCGGCGCCTTCTCGGGCATCAGCCGGGCCAGCTCCGCCTGGCGCGGGGTGCGGACATGGGCGACGAGATCGGCGCCACGGGTGCGCAGGCGAAAGCCGGTGGCGCGTTTTTCGACCTTGAGCACCAGGGGGGCACCGGCCACGTCAAGGCGCGCGAGCGTGGCGCCGGGCTGCCAGTCCGAGGTCACGCGCATCTCCTCGCCATCGGCAAATCGCACGGTGGCGCCGGCGCGGTCGGCCTCGATGGTCACGGCAAATTCCGCGCCTCCCAGCGCCACCACCCAGTCGCTGCCCACCCGGCGCTCGTGGTTGTCCATCCGGCCCGAGATGCGCGCGCGGCGGATCTCCACCACCCGGTACATGGCCGCCGCCGCCGCCGCCACGCGGCGCAGTTCCGCCTCGGGCAGGTCCGCGCCGGAGAAGCCGTCGGGGTATTCCTCGGCGATGAATGCGGTGGTGATGTCGCCCGAGGCGAAGCGCGGATGGTCCATCACCGCGCTCAGAAACGGCAGATTGTGGCCGATCCCCTCGATTTCGAAGGAGTCGAGCGCCTCGCGCATGGTCTGAAGCGCCGCATCCCGGTCCGGCCCCCAGGCGCAGAGCTTGGCGATCATCGGGTCGTAATACATGGATATCTCGCCGCCCTCATGGACGCCGGTATCGTTGCGCACGGCCCTGTCGCCCTCCGGCGCGGGTTCAAGCCAGTTGCCCCTGGCCGCAAGCGGCCCGGCGGCCACCGCCTCGGGCGGGCGGTAGCGGGTGAGTCGGCCGGTGGAGGGCAGGAAATTGCGGTAGGGGTCCTCGGCGTAAAGCCGGCTTTCGACCGCCCAGCCATCGAGACGGATTTCGTCCTGGGAGAAGGGCAGCTTCTCGCCCGCCGCCACCCGGATCATCTGCTCCACGAGGTCGATGCCGGTAATGAGCTCGGTCACCGGATGCTCCACCTGAAGGCGCGTGTTCATCTCGAGGAAGTAGAAATTGCGCTCCCCATCGACGATGAATTCCACCGTGCCCGCGCTGGTATAGCCCACCGCCTGGGCCAGTGCCAGCGCCTGTTCGCCCATCGCCTTGCGGGTGGCTTCGTCGAGAAACGGGCTCGGGGCCTCTTCGATCACCTTCTGGTTGCGCCGCTGGATCGAACATTCGCGCTCGCCCAGAAAGACCCCGTTGCCATGAGCATCGCACAGCACCTGGATCTCGATATGACGGGGCCGGGTGATGAATTTCTCGATGAAGATGCGGTCATCGCCGAAGCTCGCGGCGGCTTCGTTTTTCGAGGCCTGAAAGCCCTCGCGCGCGTCGTCATCGCTCCAGGCGATGCGCATGCCCTTGCCGCCGCCCCCGGCGCTGGCCTTGATCATCACCGGGTAGCCGATCTCGCGGCTGATCCTGACCGCCTCCTCCGCATCCCCGATCAGCCCCATATAGCCGGGCACGGTCGATACCCCCGCTTCGGCGGCGAGCTTCTTCGAGGTGATCTTGTCGCCCATCGCCTCGATCGCGCCTTTCGGCGGGCCGATGAAGGCCACGCCCTCGGCCGCCAGCGCCTCGGCAAAGGCCGGGTTTTCGCTCAGGAACCCGTAGCCCGGATGCACCGCCTCGGCACCGGTCTCGCGGATCGCGCGCATGACGTTTTCGATCACGATATAGGATTGGTTGGCCGGGGGCGGGCCCACATGCACGGCCTCGTCGGCCATCTGCACATGCAGCGCCGCGCGGTCGGCATCCGAGTAGATCGCCACCGTCTCGATGCCCATCCTGCGGGCGGTCTTGATCACCCGGCAGGCGATTTCGCCGCGGTTGGCGATCAGGATCTTGTCAAACATCCGGGCTTCCTTCTGGCATGCGGACACGCGAAGGCCACCCAAGCCCGGCAAGGGGCTCCGGTGGCCTGAACGGTCCGTTTCTGGTTGCGCGTGGTGGGTTAGTTGCAGATGGCGACGTTGACGTCGTCGCACAGCGCGCCGGCGGCCGCGCCGATGACCGCGCCGGTGACGACATTGCCGCGGGTGACGCCGGCGATGAGCGCACCCCCTGCCGCGCCGGCGCCGGCGCGTTCGAGGTCGTTGTACTGCGAACAGCCCGCAAGGAGGGCCGCGAGGATGACGATACCGGAAACTGCCTTGATCCGCATTTCTCTTTGCCTCTTCGTTCTTGTCTTGTTGCGATACAGCATAGGACAGACCGGGCAAAAACAAAGGGGAATTTTGCCTTCACCCGCACTTTTGCGATATTTTGCCGGGCGGGAGGAAAAAGCCCCGGTATGGTCCGCAAGGGACCACACCGGGAAGAAGGGGAAGGGTATCGGTCTTGACTGACCCCGGCGAACGGCCGGGGTAAAGCCGCTGCCATGTCCCGGACCATGCCCGGCGCGTGGGGCGCTGAAAAGGGGACGGCGGCGACGCGCGGATTTTGCGCTGAAACTTGCCGGAAATCGGAGAGCGCTGGCAAGATCATGCCGATCCCTCCCCGTCAAACACTTCCGGGAAGGACGCGCGGGCGCGCGCCAAGTCGATCCTGAGCAGGGCTTCGTAGCTAGCCGGGTCAAACGGCTCTTCGGCCGGCACCACCTCGCGGCCGAACAGCCAGCCGAGGCGACCCGCATCGAGATTGCCGCGCTCGAAGGGCTCATCGCCGAAATATTCCCACAGGGCGGCCATGAAGGCCTCGTCGGCGCGCCGGTCGGCGGGCTTGCGGTCGGCGTGGCGCTCGCGCGCTTTCAGCGGCGTCACCCCGCGCGGATTGGCCCGGCGGATGGTGAACTGGTAATCCGTCCCCGGCAGGCGGCCGGGAAAGCCGCGGTGCTTGGTCATCGGCGGCAGGGCCATCAGAACGGCTCCCATTGACAGGTGCCGGCATCGTCCAGCACGAAGGCGTCAAAGCTCTGCACCGCCTCGGGCGTGGCCTCGCCGAAGGCGGTCTTGCGGTCGGACACACTGATGACGATGCGCTCGGCCTGCCCGCCTTCGGCGGCGATGCGCGGCGCGGCGATGCGCGCGCACAGGGCCAGCATGTCGGCGCTCATGGTGTCGCCTGCGAGCATGTCGGGCGTGAGCCCCTGCCAGAGGAAGCGAAAGTGCCAGATCGGCGCGTCATAGCCCGGGGCGGTCACCACCTCGTAAAGCATGGGCGGCGCGGCCCCCGAAGGCAGGGGGGCTGTGGCCCCTGCCTGTGCCGCGGTCCCGGCCAGCGCCACCGCCGCCCCTATCGCCAGAGCGCGCCTCATGTCGCGGTCCCGCCAAGCGTGGCCTTGCAGGCCTGCCCGGAGCTGTCGAAGACATGCGACAGCCAGGTGGCACTTCCCGCCGCGTCAAAGCGTCTGTCCGTCGCCACGCTGATCGTGACCAGGCGTTGCGGATTGGCCTTGAGGAAATCCACCACCGGCGGGTAGATGGACATGGCCAGCACCGCTTCGCAGGCCCGATCAAAGGCAAAATCCCCCGGCTGCGGCGGACCATTGCCTGCCCAGACGAAACGCGCCTCGATACCCGGCTTCGATGCGCCGGGATTGCCGCGGAACTCGACTAGAACCCACTTGTCGAGAGGGGCCGGGTAACGATGATACAAGAGCCCGTCGCGCGCATCCAACCGGCACGAGCCTCCAGAAACTCCCACCGGGATATGCGCCGCCCCGACGGGCTTCAGGCCGGCGCCGAGGATGCTCAGCCGCACTTGAAAGATGTCTCGCCGCGCGCCCTCCAGCCCCAGACGGTGGAGCCCCACCAGCGCCGCGCCGCACAGCCCGCGCAGCAGGGGCGGGTCGAGCTTCACCTGGCCGGCCGGCCCTCTCGCCGCGAACAACGTCAGGTCGAGGCGGGTTTTGCCCCATAGTTTGGCGCTGTGCACTTCCCTGACCTCCCATTGCACCCCGCCACTGTAGAGAAAGGAGCCGGACAGGCCCGGACCTGGGCCAAACAGATACCAGCCAAGCACCCCGGCCACGAGGGCCACCAGCGCCCCGCCCAGCAGCCTGTATGCGGTCAACGGATTCATAGCGGGATATTGTCGTGCTTTTTCCACGGGTTTTCGAGGCTTTTGCCGCGCAGGCTGGCAAAGGCCCGGCAGACCCGTTTGCGGGTGGAATGGGGCATGATCACATCGTCGATGAAGCCACGCTCGGCGGCGACGAAGGGATTGGCGAAGCGGGCCTCGTATTCGGCGGTGCGCGCGGCGATCTTTTCGGCGTCGCCCAATTCGGAGCGGTAGAGGATCTCGACCGCCCCCTTGGCACCCATCACCGCGATTTCGGCCGAGGGCCAGGCATAGTTGATATCGCCGCGCAGGTGCTTGGAGGACATCACGTCATAGGCGCCGCCATAGGCCTTGCGGGTGATGACGGTGACCTTGGGCACGGTGGCCTCGCCATAGGCAAACAGGAGCTTGGCCCCGTGCTTGATGACGCCGCCGTATTCCTGCGCCGTGCCGGGCAGGAAGCCGGGCACATCGACGAAGGTCAGGATCGGGATCTCGAAAGCATCGCAGAAGCGCACGAAGCGCGCCGCCTTGCGGGAGCTGTCGATGTCCAGGCAGCCGGCCAGCACCATCGGCTGGTTGGCGACCACGCCGACCGTGCGGCCCTCAAGACGGATGAAGCCGGTGAGGATGTTTTGCGCGAATTCCGCCTGGATCTCGTAAAAGTCGCCCTCATCGGCCACTTTCAGGATCAGTTCCTTCATGTCATAGGGCGTGTTCGGATTGGCCGGGACCAGCGTATCGAGGCTGGGCTCGATCCGCCCCGGATCATCGAAGAACGGGCGCTCCGGCACGCCCGAGCGGTTGTTCGGCGGCAGGAAATCGACCATCCGGCGCACTTCGGCGAGCGCCTCCACGTCGTCTTCAAAGGCGGCATCGGCGACCGAGCTTTTCTTCGTGTGCGTGCCCGCGCCGCCCAGCTCCTCGGCGCTGACCACCTCGTTGGTCACGGTTTTCACCACGTCCGGGCCGGTCACGAACATGTAGCTGCTGTCCTTGACCATGAAGATGAAGTCGGTCATGGCCGGGCTATAGACCGCGCCGCCCGCGCAAGGCCCCATGATGACGCTGATCTGCGGCACCACGCCGGAGGCCATGATATTGCGCTGAAAGACCTCGGCATAGCCGGCGAGGCTGGCGACGCCCTCCTGGATGCGCGCGCCGCCGCTGTCATTGATGCCGATCACCGGCGCGCCGTTCTGCACCGCCATGTCCATGACCTTGCAGATCTTCTGCGCATGGGTCTCGGAAAGCGAGCCGCCAAAGACGGTGAAATCCTGGCTGAAGACATAGACCATGCGCCCGTTGATCGTGCCCCAGCCGGTGACCACGCCATCGCCGGCGGGCCTGTTCGCCTCCATGCCGAAATCGGTGCAGCGGTGGGTGACGAACATGTCGAATTCCTCGAAACTCTCTTCGTCGAGCAGCAGTTCGATGCGCTCGCGCGCGGTGAGCTTGCCCCTGGCGTGCTGGGCGTCGATGCGGCGCTGGCCGCCGCCCATCCGCGCCGCATCGCGCCTGTTTTCGAGCTCTTCCAGTATCTCTTTCATCGGTCGGCCTCTGGTGATTTCCCTTCAGGATATACGCAGCCGACCGGGGGCGGAAGAAAAATCCCGCGTATTTGCAAAGCATTCCGCAAGGCTTCGCTGCGAATTGCAAATCTGCAAACCACATGCCGAAATTCCATGTCGAGATCCCATGCCGGCAGTGCCCCCGTGCGCTCTCCGTGCGCTCCCCGTGCGCGGTGTCGCGAGCCCGCCTGCCGTGGGGGCGATCCCCGAGCCTATGGACTTCGCCTCTCCGGAAGCGTAACCCGGAGGGCATGATGCCCCTGCCGCGCCCCGTCTTCCTCAGCCGCGCCACCCCGCCGCATATCGCCACCCTGATCGTGCTGAGCGGTCTCGCCGCCCTGTCGATGAATGTCTTCCTGCCCTCGCTGCCGACCATGGCGGAGGATTTCGGCGCGCCCTATCGAACGATCCAGCTTTCGGTGGCGCTCTACCTGGTGATGGCGGCGCTCGGGCAGGTGATCCTCGGGCCGGTCTCCGATCGCTTCGGACGCCGGCCGGTGATGCTCTGGGCGATCGTTCTGTTCATGCTCGCCACGGCCGGCTGCCTGCTGGCGACCGATGTCCGGGCCTTTCTCGGCTTTCGCATGGCCCAGGCGGTGATCGTGGCCGGGCTGGTGCTCTCGCGCGCGGCGGTGCGCGACATGGTGCCCACCGCCGAGGCCGCCTCGATGATCGGCTATGTGACCATGGGCATGTCGCTGGTGCCCATGCTCGCGCCGATGCTCGGGGGCGCGCTGGGGCAGGCGCTCGGCTGGCGGGCGAGCTTCTGGCTGCTGCTGGCAGGCGGCGCGCTGGCGCTGTGGCTGGCCTGGCGGGACATGGGCGAGACCTGCGCGCGCCAGACGGGGAGCTTGCGCGCCCAGCTGCGCGAATATCCCGAACTGCTCGCCTCGCACAGCTTCTGGGGCTATTGCCTGGCGGCGGCCTTTGCCTCGGGCAGCTTCTTTGCCTATCTGGGGGGCGCGCCCTTCGTGGGCAGCGAAGTCTATGGGCTCGGGCCGGCCTGGCTGGGCTTTCTGTTCGGCGCCCCGGCGCTGGGCTACCTGGTGGGCAATTACCTCTCCGGGCGCTACTCGGTGCGGCTCGGGGTGAACCGGATGCTGCTGCTGGGCACGGCGATCCCCGCCGCCGGGCTGCTCGCGGCGCTGGGGCTGTTTGGCGCCGGGATGGGCTCGGCGGAGCTGTTCTTCGGCTTCATGACCGTGGTCGGGCTGGGCAACGGGCTGGCCCTGCCCAATGCCAATGCCGGGATGCTCGGCGTGCGCCCGCGCCTGGCCGGCAGCGCCTCGGGGCTGGGCGGGGCGATCACCATCGGCGCGGGGGCGGCGCTTTCGGCTTATGCGGGCCGGTTGCTCGGCCCCGAAAGCGGGGCGCTGCCGCTGCTGGGGCTGATGCTGGCCTGCGCGCTGCTGTCGGTGCTGTCGGCGCTCTGGGTGATCCGGGGTGCCCGGCCCGAAATGGCCGCGCCCTGAAGCCGGCAGGCGATGGGCGGCGGCGCAGGCGGCGCTTGTCGGCGCGGGTTTGCAAATGCTAGACAGGCGACGCGCAAATCTGCAAAGAGGCCGGGAGAGGAGGGTCGATGGCACAACAGAAACTCTATGCCGGCGCCCGCCTGCGCGAGATCCGCACCGGGCTGGGGCTGACCCAGAAGGCCTTTGCCGAAAAGCTCGCGGTGTCGCTGCCCTACCTCAACCAGATGGAAAACAACAAGCGCCCGGTCTCCGCCGGCGTGGTGCTGGCGCTGGCGCAGGAATTCGGCTTCGACGTGGCGCAGCTTTCCACCGGCGACAGCGAGCGTCTGGTCAGCGACATGCGCGAGGCGCTGGCCGATCCGGTCTTCGGCGAGGCGGCGCCGCCCATGGCCGACCTGCGCCTGATCGCGTCCAACGCGCCGGCCATGGCGCGCGCCTTCCTGGAGCTGCACAAGGCCTATCGTCAGACCCATGAGCGGCTGGCCTCGCTCGACGAGGCGCTGGGCCGCGACGGCGCTTCCCCGGCCCTGAGTCCCTGGGAGGAGGTGCGCGACTTCTTTCACTATTGCGATAATTACATAGATGCCGTGGATCGGGCAGCCGAGCATTTCGCCCGCGACAGAGATCCGATCTCCCCCGCCATGGCGCAGCTTGAGAAGATGAAGATCACGGTTGAACACACGGAAAGTGAACAGTTTCGCGCTTTCAACCCCGGTGTTCGAAAAGTGAAACTTTCCACCCTCACCCCCAGCGCCACCCAGCGCTTCCAGCTTTTGCACCAGCTGGCACTTCTTGCACAAAACGAACTTCTTGAAGCAACCCTCGACCTCGCCCGCTTTCGCACCGAAGAGGCCCGGGCGATTGCCAAGATCGGGCTCGCCAACTATTTCGCGGGCGCCGCGCTGATGCCTTACAGCCGCTTCCTCGAAGCCGCGCGAAAGACCCGCCACGACCTCGAGCGCCTTGCCGACATGTTCGGCGCCTCGATCGAGCAGGTGGCGCACCGGCTCTCCACCCTGCAGCGGCCGGGGGCGAAGGGGATCCCGTTCTTCTTCGTGCGCGTCGATCAGGCCGGCACCATCACCAAGCGCCACTCGGCGACCCGGCTGCAATTCGCCCGCTTCGGCGGCGCCTGCCCGCTGTGGAACGTCCACCAGGCTTTCGAAACCCCCGGGCGCTTCCTGCGCCAGCTGGCCGAGACCCCGGACGGGGGGCGCTACCTGTGCCTGGCGCGCGACGTGTCCAAGTCCGGCGGCTCCTTCACCGCTCCGGTGCGCCGCTACGCGATAGGGCTGGGCTGCGAGCTGCGCCATGCCGAAGCGCTGGTCTATGCCGACGGGCTCGACCTCGCCGATGCGCGCGCCTTCGAGCCGATCGGCATTTCCTGCCGCATCTGCGAGCGTCGCCATTGCCACCAGCGCTCGGTGCCGCCGCTCGAGCACCGCCTGCGGGTGAACCCGCATGCGCGCGGGATGCTGCCTTACGAAATCGACGGATGATGTCGCAGAGGGAAGAGGGAAGAGGGAAGAGGGGCGGGGGCGTTTCAGCCGTTGAAAAAGGCTTCCGCCGCGGCGAGGAAGGCACGCGGCCGCTCGGCGTGCAGCCAGTGCCCGGCGCCGGGGATGCGCGCGAAGCGGGCCTTGGGGAAAAGCGCCCTTATCCGCGCCCGGTGCTCGGGGCGCACATAATCGCTCTCGGCGCCGGAGAGAAACAGCACCGGCCCGTCAAAGCGTCCGATGATTTCGGGAAAGCCGGTGATCAGCTCCATGTCGCGCCCCAGCACGTCGAGATTGAGCCGCCACTTCTTCGCCTTCAGGTCCAGCGATTGCAGCAGGAAGGCGCGCAGTTCGGGGGCTTCGACCAAGCGGGCGAGCGCCGCATCGGCCTCTTCGCGGGTATTGATCCGCGCAAGGTCCAGCCCCTGCATCGCTTCGACCAGGTGGCCCAGGCTGTGGCCGTAAGCCACCGGGGCGATATCGGCCACCAGCAGCCGGCGCACCATCTCGGGCCGGCTGAGCGCCAGCACCATCGCCGCCTTGCCGCCCATCGAGTGGCCCAGCACATCGGCCCGCCCGCCCAGCGCCGCGATGACCTCGGCCAGGTCGGCGGCCATCTCCGGGTAGGACTGGCTCTCGGCGCGCGGGCTCTGGCCGTGGTTGCGCATGTCCACCGTTACCACCCGGCGCGCGCGCGCCATGCGCCGGGCAATGGCGCGCCAGTTGCGCCCGGAGCCGAACAGACCGTGCACGATCAGCACCGGCGGCAGGCTCTCATCCTCGCCATATGTGGTCATTGCCAGCATCAGGCGCTATTTACGGCCTGAACGAGGCGGGCGAAAGGGGAAGATATGGATTTGCGCGCGCAGAGCGATCATCTGGCGCGGCTGATGGGCGAGCGGCTGGACGTGACCGGCAACGGATTCGAAGCCCGCCTCGCCCATGCGGGCAAGCGCCTGCCGCGCCATATCCGCGCCGATGGCCGGCTTGTTGCCGAGGCGCTGGCGCTGGCCGAGCACCCGAAGCTCTCGCGCCAGATCGACCAGCGCCGCCTGAAACGCGCCTGCAAGCGGCTGGAGCGCCATCTTCTGAGCGTTGACCCCTGGGAGCGGCGCAAGGCGGTGCTGCTGAACTGGCTCGCGGGGATCGCCTTTGCCCTCCTGGTGGTGGGCGGTATTGCGCTCTGGCTCATGCACCGGCGCGGTCTGCTGTAGGCGGAAACGGCTCAGACGAACTGCTCGCGGATCAGCCTTTCCTCCAGCCCGTGGCCCGGGTCGAACAGGATCCGGTGGCGGATATCCTCGCGCGAGCGGATCTCGACCGCGGCCACATTGCGCACGCTGCGGCTGTCGGCATCGGCCATGACCGGGCGCTTTTCGGCCTCGAGCACGTCGAAGCGCACCAGCGCGCCCTTGGGCAGCAGCGCGCCGCGCCAGCGCCGGGGGCGAAAGGCGGCCATGGCGGTGAGCGCCAGCACGTCGGAGCCGATCGGCAGGATCGGGCCGTGGGCCGAGTAATTATAGGCGGTGGAGCCGGCGGGCGTGGCCACCAGCGCCCCGTCGCAGACCAGCTCCTCGAGGCGCAGGCGCCCGTCCACGCTGATCTGCAGCTTGGCCGCCTGGGGGCCTGCGCGCAGGAGCGCCACCTCGTTGATCGCCAGCGCCTCGTGCAGGCGGCCATCCATGCCGGTCGCGCGCATCTCGAGCGGGTTGATGATGGTCTCTTCGGAGGCGGCGAGGCGGGCGGGCAGGTCGCCTTCGCCATATTCGTTCATCAGAAAGCCCACCGTGCCGCAATTCATCCCGTAGATCGGGATCTCCAGCGCCCGGGTGGCGTGCAGCGTGTCGAGCATGAAGCCGTCGCCCCCCAGCGCCACGATCACGCTTGCCTGCCCGGCAGGCACCGAGCCATAGCGCGCGGTGAGCGCGGCGAGCGCCTTTCGGGCAAGCCCGGTCTCGCTGGCGGTGAAATGGATGCTCGGCGCGTCGCTCATGGCCCTTTTTCCCTTGCTTTCCTTCCGCCTTAGCGCATCCGCGCGCCATTAGAAAGGCGCGGTATCCGGCGCGGTCTCACGGAAACGTGATGCGAAAAGGCCGGCGAAACCGCTGGAGCCATCCCGCTGTGAGCCATAGTCTTGGACGACACCTGTCCGAGGAGATTCCGATGCCGCTATCCCTTTCCCGCCGCAGCTTCCTTGCCACCGGCAGCGCCGCTGGTGCGCTCGGCGCGCTTGGCCTTGCCCGCCAGGCGTTGGCCGCCACCGGCAGCTTCGAAACCCCGCTTGCGATCCCGCCGCTGGAGCGGGGCCGGCTTGAAGGAGGCAGGCGCATCTTCGACCTCACCATGCAGGACGGCACGCATGAATTCTTCAGGGGCTACCACACCCCGACCAAGGGCATCAATACGGACTACCTGGCCCCGGTCCTGCGCCTCACCAGGGGCGAGATGACCCGCTTCAATGTCACCAATGCCCTCGGCCACACCACCACGCTCCACTGGCACGGATTCAACCTGCCGGGCATCGCCGATGGCGGCCCGCACCAGCAGATCGCCCCGGGCGAGACATGGCAGCCGGAATTCGAGATCGTGGAGGCGGCCTCGACCATGTGGTTTCACTCCCATCAGATCCACGAAACCGCTCCCCAGGTCTGGGCCGGGCTCGCGGGCATGGCGATCATCGACGATGGCGAAAGCCCCCCCGGCCTGCCGGGAGAATACGGCATCGACGACATCCCGGTGGTGCTCCAGGACCGGCGCTTCCAGCTCAACGGCACCATGCCCTACCGCGCCACCATGCACGACCGCATGGCCGGGATGCAGGGCAATTACCCGGTGGTCAATGGCACCATCTCGCCCTATCTCGAGGTCAGTCGCGAGGCGATTCGCCTGCGCCTGCTCAATGGTTCCAACGGTTCGATCTACCACCTCGCCTTTTCCGACCTGCGCCCCTTCCAGGTGGTCGCCTCCGATGGCGGCCTGCTGGCGGCGCCGGTGACGATGAAGCGCCTGACCCTCGCCCCGGGCGAGCGGACCGAGATCGTGGTGCGCCTGAAGGCGGGCGAGCCGGTGAGCCTGTACGCCCTGGCCCCCGCGGCGGGCGGCGGCAACCGGGGCGGCGGCATGATGGGCGGCATGATGGGCGGCGGCGGCATGATGAGCGAGATGGGCGCGCAAAGCCCCGAATTCGCCCTCATGGAGCTGCGCCCGGCCGCCACGCTCGAGCCGGCCCCCGCGCTGCCCGAACGCCTCGCCGACCTGCCCGCCCCCGACCCGGCCGGCGCCGCCAACAGGCGCCAGTTCCTGCTCGAGATGGGCATGGGGCCGCGAATGATGGCCGGTGGCGGCTTCACCATCAATGGCGAGACCATGGATATGAACCGGATCGACCATGTAGTGAAGATGGGCGAGAGCGAAATCTGGGAGATCGGCAATCCCGGCCCCATGGCGCACCCCTTCCATGTGCACAATACCCAGTTCCGCATCCTCAGTCGCAACGGCCGCGCGCCCGCGCCGCACGAGGCCGGGCGCAAGGATACGGTACTGGTGGCGCCCGGCGAGCGGGTGGAGATACTGGTGCGGTTTGACCGTTATGCCGACCCGGACGCGCCCTACATGTATCACTGCCATATCCTCGAGCACGAGGATGCGGGGATGATGGGCCAGTTCACCGTGGTCTGACGCCGCCGCCGCTCCCGGTGCCGCGAAGCCGCCCCACCGGGGCGCAAGTCCCGAGGGTGACGCGCAAATCGTCACCCCCGTCGCTTTTCGCCTTTGTAAATCCCGGCCCGCGCAGTACACAGCGCCCCAGTGATACGGCCCAGGGAGATGCGCCATGAACGATTCAGTCCGGGATTCCGGTTTCTTCGCCGAAACCCTCGCCAGCCGCGACCCCGAAATCGCCGCCGCGATCCGGGGCGAACTGGCCCGCCAGCGCGACGAGATCGAGCTGATCGCCTCCGAAAACATCGTCTCGGTGGCGGTGATGGAGGCGCAGGGCTCGGTGATGACCAACAAATACGCCGAAGGCTATCCGGGCCGGCGCTATTACGGCGGCTGCCAGTGGGTGGATGTGAGCGAACAGCTGGCGATCGACCGGGCCAGGGAGCTCTTTGGCTGCGAATTCGCCAATGTGCAGCCCCATTCGGGCTCGCAGGCCAACCAGGGCGCCTTCATGGCCATGATCCGGCCGGGCGATACCATCTTGGGCATGAATCTCGCCTCCGGCGGCCACCTCACCCACGGCGCGGCCCCGAACCAGTCCGGGAAATGGTTCAACGCGGTGCAATACGGCGTGCGCAAGCAGGACAGCCTGATCGACTACGACCAGGTGGCCGAGCTTGCCCGCGCTCACAAGCCGGCGCTGATCATCGCCGGCGGCTCGGCGATCCCGCGCCAGATCGACTTCGCGCGCTTCCGCGAGATCGCCGACGAGGTGGGCGCCTGGCTGATGGTGGACATGGCCCATTTCGCGGGCCTGGTGGCGGCGGGCGAGCACCCCGACCCGTTCCCGCATGCCCATGTGGTCACCACCACCACCCACAAGACCCTGCGCGGCCCGCGCGGCGGCATGATCCTGACCAATGACGAGGCGCTTGCGAAAAAGATCAATTCGGCCATCTTCCCGGGGCTTCAGGGCGGCCCGCTCGAGCATGTGATCGCCGCCAAGGCGGTCGCTTTCGGCGAGGCGCTCAGGCCCGAATTCAAGAGCTATATCAAGGCCGTGCGCGCCAATGCGGTGGCGCTCGCCGATCAGCTGATCAAGGGCGGGCTCGATATCGTCACCGGCGGCACCGACACCCATGTGCTGCTGGTGGACCTGCGCCCCAAGGGGGTCAAGGGCAACGCCACCGAAAAGGCGCTGGGGCGCGCCAACATCACCTGCAACAAGAACGGCATCCCCTTCGACCCGGAAAAGCCCACCGTGACCTCCGGCATCCGCCTCGGCACGCCCGCGGGCACCACGCGCGGCTTCGGCGAGGCGGAGTTTCGCGCCATTGCCGACATGATCGTCGAGGTGGTGGACGGGCTTGCAGCCAATGGCGAAGAGGGCAACGGCGCGGTGGAAGAGAGCGTCAAGGCCCGCGTCGCCGAACTCTGCGCGCGCTTTCCGCTTTATGAGGGGCTGTAGGGCGGCTGGCCCCTTTCATCTTGGCGAAAATACTCCCGCCGGAGGCACGATTTTTCGCCAGAAAAATCGTTTCCGCGCGATATCGGCGTACTGGGCAGCCTTTGCAGACCTTCCCGCCCGGCGCGCCCGATTTTTCGCAGAAAAATCGTAGCCTGAAGGGGTGAAAATTCCGTTAAGCGCACCAGATGGGGCGCTCAGCCCTTTCCGCCGGCCAGCAGTGCGCGCGCCACGTCCTCGCGCACTTCGCTGCGGGCCACCATTTCGCGGGCCACGCGCTCGATTGCCTCGCCCTGCGCGCCTGCGGCGATGGCGACATTGCGCGCGTGCAGGCTCATGTGCCCGCGCTGGATGCCCTCGCCCGCAAGCGCGCGCAGGGCCGAGAAATTCTGCACCAGCCCCACCGCCGCCATCACCCGGGCGAGGCGGTCGGCGCTGGTCGCGCCCATGATCGCCAGCGCCGCCTGCGCGGTGGGGTGGGCGCGGGTGGCGCCGCCGACGATGCCCACCGCCATGGGCATTTCCAGCCAGCCGGTCAGGTCGCCCGCCGCGTCCCGTTGCCAGTGGCTCAGCGGTCCATACCGGCCCGAGCGCGCGGCAAAGGCATGCGCGCCCGCCTCCAGCGCCCGGCTGTCATTGCCGGTCGCGAGCGCCACCGCGTCGATGCCGTTCATGATGCCCTTGTTATGCGTTGCGGCGCGGTAGGGGTCGGCGGCGGCAAAGGCGTAGGCCGCGACGATCCCCTCCACCATCTCGGCGCCGATCTCGCTTGCCCGCCAGCGCGCCCGCGCCCGTACCAGCCGGCGGTCGGCGAGGTTTGACAGGATCCGCAAGCCCGCCTTGGCCCCGGTCCAGCTTTCCAGATGCGGCGCCAGCGCCTCGGCCATGGTGTTGACGGCATTGGCCCCCATCGCATCGCGCACGTCCACGATCAGGTGGACGACCAGAAATTCCCCCGCCTCGCGCAGTTCGAGCTCGCGAAAGCCGCCGCCGATCTCGACCAGCATCGGGTCGCAGGCGTTGCAGATCGCGGCGATTTCCTCGGCCTTGCTCTCCAGAGCCGCGCGGGTCGCTTCCATGTCGCTGACCCCGATCATCTGCACCTGTGCGATCATGCGCGGCTCATCCGCTTCGGTCACGACCCCGCCTGTCGTCCGGCAGGCCCGCGCGCCGTTGCACACGGCCGCGACCACGCTGCTTTCCTCGCTGGCCATGGGCACCAGCACCTCCTGGCCGTCCACGATCAGGTTGGTTGCGACGCCGAGCGGCACCCCCATCACCCCGATCACGTTTTCCGACAGCATGTCGGCAAGGTCGCCATCCACCTCGGCGGCGCGGGCGAGGCGGGCGGCCTGCTCTTTGCCGAGGCCGGTTTCGGCGACAATCCGCGCGAGGCGCTCGGCGCGGGTGAGGTTGTGAAAGCCGGGCAGGCGGGAAGTGGGCATGGCGGTCTGTCTCCCTTTGGCACCGATAAAGCCCGCGCGCCGGTCTGCGGTCAAGAAAAAGCCGCCCCGGGTGTCCGGGGCGGCTGCATGGCTGGTTCGGGAGAGGAGGGACAGGTTGAAGTAAACCAGCCAATTCCGTTTCTTGCGGGCTCAGTTCCAGCCGAACTGCACCAGGATGCCGGTCTCGCCGCCCGACTGGGCCACGGCGGCGTCGTTGCCTTCGCCGAACTGGAAGATGCCGTAGGCGTTGGAGCCCGAGCCCTGGGCGAGCGTGCCGGTATTGTTGTCGCCGTCCTGCACGATCAGGCCGAAATCGTCGCCGCCCTGCTGGGCGATGCCGGCGCCGTTACCGGTGCCGTTCTGGGCCACGTTGGCCTGGCCATTGAGCGCCAGGGCCAGCGAGACGAGGCCGAGGCCGATGCGCATGTCGCGCTCTTCCTGGGCGTTCGAGGGGGTAATCTCGAAGGAGATCGAGCCTCCGGCATGGGCGGGCGCGGCGCTCAGGGCGGCGAGGGCGAGGGCGGTGGAAAGGGCGATGCGTTTCATGGTTTTTCTCCGATATTGGCAGTCTGGTTTCCGGGTTCGTATTCTGGTCAGAGGTCGATGCTGGGGCAGGTCAGGGTCATGCCGTTCCAGTCCAGCGTGAAGTCGATGTCGAAATCCTCGGGATCGCCCGACATCATCGAGCGGCCAAGGGTCACGTCCTCGCCTGCCTCCAGGGCAAAGGCGCCGACCTGGCGGATATTGGCGGAGCCGCCGCGCGAGGTCTTGCGGATCTCGAGGCTGTAGGTGCCTTCAATGTCTTCTTCGGCGGCGAGCCGGGCGGTGATCTCGACCATGCGGCCGGTATCGTGCATCTCGACGGCGCAGCTCATCGGCAGTGGTGTGGTCGCGGCCTTGGGCGAGGCGGCGGCGGCGACCCCCAGGGCGACAAGCAGTGCCGCGGCGGCGGGGATCGGGTGGGGGAAGAGGCTGAGCTTGGTCATGTCGTTCTCCTGGGTGTCGGGTTGGCGAGGGG
>JALTZY010000106.1 GCA_027045905.1 Paracoccaceae bacterium | reverse complement strand
GCGCCGGCCCTTGCCGCCCGCGCGGCGTGACCAGAAACAGCCCGGCAAACATCAGCCCCATGGCCCCCCAGACCGCGCCTGTATAGCGCTCGCCCAGGAGCGCCATGGCCCAGAGCACACCGAAGCCGGTGACCAGATAGCTCACCTGCGCGCCAAAGGTGGTGCCCGCGCGCCCGACCAGCCAGACATAGGCCGCATAGACCAGCGCATGGATCACCGAAGAGCCCGCCAGCGCCCATTCCGGCGCGCCCATCCCCGCGCGCGGGTCGATCCACTGGCCCGAGACCAGCGCCAGCGGCAGCGCCAGCACCGTGCCGGCCAGCGAAGCCCCGAGCAGGAGCGCCACCGGCCCAGGTCCGCCCGCGCCCCAGCGGGCGACCATGTTGGCCTCGAGAGCATACATGAAGGGCGCCACCAGCGCCAGCGGCAGGAAGGCAAGCGCGCCGGCGGGCAGGGCACCGGGCCCGAGCAGCAGCGCCACCCCGGCAAGCCCGGCCACGAGCCCCAGGAGGCGCAGCGGCGCAAAGCTGTCGGTGCCCAGCATGAGCGCCACCGGAAAGGCCATCAGCGGGATCAGCGACAATATCAGCGACATGATCCCTGAGGGCAGATGCGCCATGGAAAGAAACATGGTGGTGTTGGGAATGAGCGTGCCCACCAGCGCCATCGCCAGATACCACAGCAGGGCCGGGCGCGTGTAGGGCAGGGGGCGCCGGCGCAGCGTCTGCACCGCGCCCAGCACCGCGCTCACGATCACCAGCTGCCAGAAGATCAGCCCGAAGGGGCCGTGGCCGGTGGAGACGGCGATCTTCGACAGCGGCTGCGTGATCCCCCAGCCCGCCCCCAGCGCCACCAGCAGCGCGGTGAGCCAGAGGCGCTCGCGGGCCGCCGTCATGGCCCGGCCTGAGAGAGCCGCCCGCCCACGCGCACCATCTCGATGCGCGTTGCCCTACCGGTGCGCTCGTCGGTCTCCACATAGACGCCCGATAGCGTCGCCTCGCCATTTGCCGGCTGAAAGCGGCCCTTGACCATGCCGGTGACGAAGCGACGCATGGGCTCGGCCTTGTCCATGCCGATCACCGAATCGTAATCCCCGCACATCCCCGCATCGGCCTGAAAGCCGGTGCCGCCGGGCAGAATCGCCGCATCGGCGGTGGGGATATGGGTATGCGTACCCACGACCAGGCTTGCGCGGCCATCGCAGAAATGGCCCATCGCCATCTTCTCGCTGGTCGCCTCGCAATGGATATCCACCACCACCGCCTGCGCCTGCCCGCCCAGGGGATGCGCCTTCAGCACCGCATCAATGGCGGCGAAGGGGTCGTCGAAGGTGCGCTTCATGAAGACATTGCCCAGCACCTGCGCCACCAGCACCTTGCGCCCGCGCGCATCCGAAAACAGCCGCGCGCCGCGCCCCGGCGCGGCCCTGGCGTAATTCAGCGGCCGGATGATGCGCGCCTCCTGCTCGCAGAAGGAAAGCATGTCGCGCTGATCAAAGGCGTGGTCGCCCAGTGTCAGCACGTCCACGCCTGCCGCCAGCAGCGCCCGGGCATGGGCCGCGCTGAGCCCCATGCCGTTGGTGGCGTTTTCGCCGTTGGCAATGACGAAATCGAGCTTCCACGCCGCGCGCAGCGCCCCGAGGCGCTCGATCACCGCCCGGCGCCCGGCGCGCCCGACGATATCGCCGAGAAACAGTATCTTCATGCACCCTGCCTAGCGGGAAACGGCACCGGGGGAAAGGGCGCTCAGACCTCGATCGCCTCCAGCACCTGCGGTTCGCGCACATCCACCCCGGGAAGCGCCGCCACCAGCTCTTCGGCCGATTGCGCGAGGATCGGGAAGGTGCGGTAATGGCAGGGGATCACCAGCTTGAAATCGAAGTATTTCTTCGCCGCCCAGGCCGCGCGCCGCATGTCCATGGTGAAATGGCCACCGGCGGCGAGGATGCCGATATCGGGCCGATGCAGCTCGCCCATCCAGGCCATGTCGGCCATGATGTCGGTATCGCCCGAGAAGTAGATCACATGGCCCTCGCCCTCGATCATGAAGCCGCTCTCCGCGCCCGCATAGACCGGCCCGCCGGGGCCGGTCACGGAAGAGGAATGGCTGGCCGCGACCATCGTCACCGCCACTTCGCCCAGCGTGACCGTGCCGCCCTTGTTGAAGCCGATGCCTTCGATCCCTTCCTTCTCCTGCCACCAGGACACGAGGTCATAGATGCCCACCACCGGGATCGAAAGCTCCTTTGCAATCGCCACCGCATCGCCCGAATGATCCCCGTGACCGTGGCTGACGAGGATATGACCCGCGCCCCGGATCGCCTCCGCCCGGCGGTCCTCGTCAAACATCGGGTTGCCCTTCAGCCACGGGTCGATCAGCAGCACCTGACCGCCGATCTCGATGCGAAAGCCCGAATGCCCGAGCCAGATGATTTTCATAGCCGCCTCCCTTGTTCCTTTACCTTGCCACTCTGGCCCCGCGGCGCTAAACGGACAAGCGAAAAGAGACGCGAGGAGGCCCATGTCCATCGACACAGAAACCGCCCGCAAGGTGGCCCACCTTGCCCGCATCCGGGTGGAGGAAGAGCGCCTGCCGGCGCTGGCGCAGGAGTTTTCGGCCATTCTCGGCTTCATCGAAGAGCTGAACGAAGTGGATGTGGAAGGCGTCGAGCCGATGGTTTCGGTCAGCCCGATGCGGCTCAAGCGGCGCAAGGACGTGGTGACGGACGGCAACCGGCAGGAAGAGATCCTCGCCAATGCGCCCGATGCGCGCGAGGGCTTCTTTGCCGTGCCGAAGGTGGTGGAATGATGACCGACGCCCTCAACACCCTCACCATCCACGAGGCCCGCGACAAGCTGCGCGCGGGCGAGATCACCGCGGCCGAGCTGACCGAGGCCTGCCTTTCGGCCATCGAGGCCGCCGGGGCGCTCAATGCCTTCGTCCACCTCACCCCCGAGATCGCCCGCGCCCAGGCAAAGGCCGCCGATCAGCGCTTGCGGGAGGGCGAGGATGCGCCGGCGCTCACCGGCATCCCGCTCGGCATCAAGGACCTTTTCTGCACCAGAGGCGTGCCCAGCCAGGCCGCCTCGGCGATCCTCAAGGGCTTCAAGCCGGGCTACGAATCCACCGTCACGCAAAACCTGTGGGACGCCGGCGCGGTGATGCTCGGCAAGCTCAACATGGACGAATTCGCCATGGGTTCCTCCAACGAGACCTCCACCTACGGCCATGCGGTGAACCCGTGGCGGCGCGCGGGCGACGATACGCCGCTGAGCCCCGGCGGCTCTTCCGGGGGCTCGGCCGCCGCCGTCGCCGCCGGGCTCTGCCTTGGCGCCACCGGCACCGATACCGGCGGGTCGATCCGCCAGCCCGCGGCCTTCACCGGCATCACCGGCCTCAAGCCCACCTACGGGCGCTGCTCGCGCTGGGGGATTATCGCCTTTGCCTCCTCGCTCGACCAGGCCGGGCCGATGACCAGGGACGTGCGCGACGCCGCCATCATGCTCGGCGCCATGTGCGGGCCCGATGACAAGGACTCCACCTGCGCCGACCTGCCGGTGCCCGATTTCGAAGCCGCGCTTACCGGCGATATTCGCGGCAAGAAGATAGGTATTCCAAGAGAATACCGCCTCGACGGCATGCCCGACGAGATCGAGAAGCTCTGGCGGCAGGGCGCCGAAATGCTGCGCGATGCGGGCGCCGAGATCGTCGACATCTCGCTGCCGCACACGAAATACGCCCTGCCCGCCTATTACGTCATCGCGCCCGCCGAGGCTTCCTCGAACCTCGCCCGCTACGACGGCGTGCGCTACGGCCACCGGGCAAGGCTCGAGGCGGGCGAAGGCATCGTCGAGATGTACGAAAAGACCCGCGCCGAGGGCTTTGGCGACGAGGTGCAGCGCCGGGTCATGGTCGGCACCTATGTGCTCTCGGCGGGCTTCTATGACGCCTATTACAACCGCGCCCGCCGGGTGCGCGCCCTGATCAAGCGCGATTTCGAGCAGGTCTTCGCCGAAGGCGTGGAGGCGATCCTGACCCCGGCCACGCCGTCGGCGGCTTTCGGGATCGGCGAAATGGCCGATGCGGACCCGGTGAAGATGTATCTCAACGACGTCTTTACCGTCACCGTGAACCTCGCCGGGCTGCCGGGCATCTCCCTGCCCGCCGGGCTTGACGCGCAGGGCCTGCCGCTGGGCCTGCAGCTGATCGGCCGGCCGTGGGAGGAGGGCGATCTGCTGAATATCGCCCAGGCGCTCGAATCGCGCGCCGCCTTCGTGGCCAGGCCGGAGAAATGGTGGTAAACTCGGCACAGGGACGAAACAGGGAAGAACGGGGGCAGAGATGCGCTATCTGGCTGGATTGGCAGGGCTTCTGACACTGGCGGCCTGCGATCCCAGAGTGCCGGATTCGGCTGCCGGGGTGCGGGGCCCGCTGCCCGCCGCCGCCCTCTCCGCCGCGCCTGCGGTCCAATCGCAGCCGCTCTCGGCAACCGAGCTGCCGGCCCCCGCCAGCCCCGCCGAGCCTGCTGCCGCCACAGTCCCCGCCGGTCAGCCCGTCGATCCGGTGCGCGCCTTTGCCCTCTCGGTCTATAACGAAAAGGGTCAAGCTCTCTACAGCCGCTCCAAATTCCTCGCCGAAGCCCGCTTCCGCCGCAACTGCGCCAGATATGCCAGCGCCGAAGCCGCCCAGGCGGCCTTCCTCGCCCGCGGCGGTCCCGAGCGCGACCCGATGGGGCTCGACCCCGACGGCGACGGCTTCGCCTGCGCCTGGGACCCGGCACCCTACCGCCAGGCGCTCGACCCGAGCGAGCTTGCCGAGCAGCCGGTGGTCGTGCGCACCGGCGGGTAGTGGCCGGATCGCCGCGCCGTGCCC
>JALTZY010000105.1 GCA_027045905.1 Paracoccaceae bacterium | reverse complement strand
GGGCGGGCGGGGCGATCGTCAATATCGCCTCGATCTCGGGCCTGCGCGCCTCGACGCTCAGGGTGGCCTATGGCACTTCCAAGGCGGCGGTGGCGCATCTGACCCGGCAGCAGGCGGTGGAACTGGGCGAGGTCGGAATCCGCGCCAATGCGGTCTGCCCCGGCCCGGTGCGCACGAAGCTGGCGGCGGCGGTGCACAGCCCCGAGATACTCAAGGCCTATACGGATGCGATACCGCTGGCGCGCTCTGGCAGCGAGCAGGAGATTGCCGATGTGGTGGTGTTTCTGTGCTCGGACAAGGCGAGCTATGTGACCGGGCAGGTGATTGCGGTGGATGGCGGCTTTGATGCGGCGGGGGTGGGTTTGCCGGCGCTGCGGGCGGCGCGGGCAGCGCGCGGCGACGGGACGGCGTAGGGCGTTCGGCGGCTGGCGGGTTACTGGCGCCGGCGCCTTGCGGGTTTGCGCTTGGGCGTGAGGCTCTTGGACTTTCCCGACTTTTCGCCCAGCCCAAGCTGGTCGCACACCACGCGGGCTTTCACTTCTTCGACTTCGCCGCGTTTCAGCGTGCCCAGGCGGAAGGGGCCGTAGCTCAGCCGGATCAGCCGGTTCACGCTGAGGCCGACGGCTTCCATCGCCCGCCTGATCTCGCGGTTCTTGCCCTCGCGCAGGGCGACGGTGAGCCAGGCATTGGCGCCCTGCTGGCGGTCGATCGTGATCTCCATCGGCTGGTAGCGCATCCCCTCCACGGTGATCCCTTCGCGCAGGGGGGCGAGCAGCTCTTCGCTCGGGCTGCCCTTGACGCGCACGCGATAGCGGCGCAGCCAGCCGGTGGCGGGCAGCTCCAGGCGGCGCTTGATCTCGCCGTCATTGGTGAGCAGCAGCAGGCCTTCGGAATTGAGGTCCAGCCGGCCGATGCTCATCACCCGGGGCATGTCCTCGGGAAGCGCGTCAAACACGGTCGGCCGCCCCTTTTCGTCGCGCGCGCTGGTCACGAGCCCCGCGGGCTTGTGGTAGAGCCACAGGCGCACGGGCTCGGGGGGGGCAAGCGGGGTGCCGTCCACCTCGATCCGGTCGGCGGGGGCGACGTTCAGCGCGGGGCTGTCGATCGCCTGCCCGTTCACCCGCACCCGGCCGGCGGCGATCATCCGCTCGGCCTCGCGGCGGCTGGCGATGCCGGCGCGGGCCAGCACCTTGGCGATGCGCGCGCCTTTTTGCGTCTGTTTTTCCATGCGCCCCACATAAGCGGCCTTGCGAGAAAGGAAAAGGCCTGTCAGACCGGACACATGAGCCCTTTTGCCTCGCATATGCGCCTGGCCCTCGACGAGGCCCGCGCTGCCGCCCGGCGCGGCGAGGTGCCGGTGGGTGCGGTGCTGGTGGACGCGTCGGGGCGGGTAGTGGCGCAGGCGGGCAACCGCACGCGCGAGAAGTCCGACCCCACCGCCCATGCCGAGATCGAGGCGATCCGCGCCGCCTGTTCCGCCGCCGGCAGCGAGCGCCTGCCGGGCCATGACCTCTATGTCACGCTCGAGCCCTGCCCGATGTGCGCCGCCGCGATCTCGGCCGCGCGCATCCGCCGGCTTTACTACGGCGCGCCGGATGCGAAATCCGGTGGCGTGGCCCACGGGGCGCGCGTCTTTGCCCACGCCCAGTGCCATCATGCGCCGGAGGTCTATGACGGGATCGGTGCCGAAGTCGCCGAAGCCCTGCTCAAGGATTTCTTCGCCGCGCGCCGGGCAGGGGGGAAGCAGGCAGGGGAGGAGGCATCGTGAGCCTTGCCCTCGCCATCCTGCCGCTGGTCCTGACCATGGCCGCAGGCTACGCGCTGCGTGTCAGCGGAGCGCTGCCCCGCGAGCAATGGAGCGGGGTCGAGGCGCTGTCCTTCCGCCTGCTGATCCCGGCTTTCCTCGTGCGCGCCATCGCCGGGGCCGACCTCTCCGGCGCGGCGATCAGCCCCTTTGCGCTGGCGCTGATGGGGACATTGGCGCTGGGCGGGGGCGTGGCGCTGGCGCTCAGGCCGCTCACGCCCCGATCCCGCCTGCCGAACCCTGCCTTTACCAGCCTGTTTCAGACCACCACCCGGTTCAACGGCCTGATCACGCTCGCCGCCGCCGAGCTTCTGCGCGGGCAGGCCGGGACGGTGCTGATCGCGGTTTCCATGGCGGTGCTGATCCCGCTGATCAATATCGGCAATATCGTGGTCATGGTGGCCTTCGGCACCGCGCGGGCGCGCCCTCTCGGGGTGCTCGCCACCATCCTGCGCAACCCGCTGGTCCTGGGCAGCCTGCTGGGGCTGGGGCTGAACCTCTCGGGCCTCGCCCTGCCGGGCTTCCTCGACACTACGCTGGAGATGATCGGGCGCGCGGCGCTGGGCGTCGGCGTGCTGGCGGTGGGCGCCGGGGTCAGCCTCGGCCGCGTGGCCCGGCCCTCGCCGCCGGCACTCCTGGGGCTCCTGCTGCATCCGGGGCTGGTGCTGGCGCTGTTTCTCGGCCTTGCCGCGCTGCTCGGCCTTTCGCCCGACCAACGCCTGATCGGCGCGCTGCTCTTTGCCACTCCGGCGGCGACCAATGGCTATATCGTCGCCCGGCAGATGGGCGGAGACGCGCCCCTTTATGCGGATATCCTCACGCTCCAGACCCTGCTTTCGCTGCTGCTGTTTCCGCTTCTGGCCCTGCTGCTGATGGCTTGAGAGCGCCCCGCAACGCCCGCCCGGTTAGGCCTTTGCTAACCATCCCCGGCCAGCCTGAGGCCCTCACGGATCGAGGAGCCCAGCCATGCTGCACTATCTCTACGCTGACCAGTTGCCCCGCTTCCCCCGCCTCGCCGACAGCATGTTTCGCGATCGCGCCCGGCAGTTTCGCGACCGGCTCGGCTGGGATGTGCGGGTGGATCGGCGCGGCCATGAGCGCGACGAATACGATGCGCTGAACCCGCTCTACGTGATCTGGGAGCGCGAAGACGGACTGCATGGCGGCTCGATGCGCTTTCTGCCCACCACCGGACCGGTCATGATCAACGACCACTTCGCCCATCTGCTCGGCGGCGGCACGATCCAGAGCCCGCTGATCTGGGAATGCACCCGCTTCTGCCTCTCTCCCGGTGCGGGGCGGGCGGCCAGCGCGGCGCTGGCGCTGGGGGCAGGCGAGCTGATGCAGGCCTTTCATCTGCGCCATTATGTGGGTGTGTTTGACGCGCGGATGCAGCGCATCTACCGGCTGATGGGGCTCGAACCCGAGGTGATCGGCGCGGCCGGGGAGGGGCGCGGGCGCATCGCCGTGGGGTTGTGGTCGATGCAGGAGAGTGCCTTTGCCCCCACGCTCGCCCGCCTCGGCCTCACCCGCGCCACCTCGCGCGCCTGGCTCCGGCGCTCGCTGGCGGAGCGGGTTGGGCCGGCACCGGAAATGCAGCCGGAATCGCAACCGGAACCGGAGGCAAAAGAGCCCCTCGCCGCCATTGCCTGAGCGCATGATCCGGCATAGGCTCGCCTCATGCAGGCGCGCCAGATCACCTATTCCGACGACCAGGCCGAGGCCCATGACCGCGTGGCCGATCTGCTGCGCGGCGCGGGGGTGGATATCGAGGCGGGCGAACTCGCCCCCGCGCCCGAGGGCAAATCGCGGGTGCTGGCAATCATCGGCAAGGCCGGCTCGGGCAAGACCCTGCTGCTCTCGGAGCTTTACAAGGCGCTGGAGGAGATCGGGGTCGAGGTGGTCTCGGGCGAGTGGGAGGGGCGCGCGAAGAAGGACCGACGCACGCTTGCCATCCTCGCCCCCACCAACAAGGCCGCCTCGGTCCTGCGCGCCCGAGGCGTGCCGGCGACCACCATCCACCGCATCCTCTACACGCCGGTCTATGACCCGGAATACGAGCAATTCGCCGAATGGCTGGCCAATGGCGGCACCGGCACCCGCCCCGAAATCGAAGGCCTCACCGAAGCGGTGATGGAGCGGGCGCTGGCCTTTTTCAAGCAGACCAAATCGGTCTTTGGCGCGCTCGCCTCGGCGGGGCTCAGGGGCTCCGATTTCATCACCGGCTGGAAGCGGCGCGACGATCCGCTCGATATCGGCTTTGTCGATGAAAGCTCGATGCTGGACGCGCGCCAGCTTGACGACCTGCGCGAGATCTTCCCGACCTTGGTGCTGTTTGGCGACCCGGCGCAGCTGGCGCCGGTGGGCCACTCCGGGGAGATGGTGTTTGACTCCCTGCCTGAGGCGCGCAAATTCGCCCTCTCGCGCATTCACCGGCAGGCGCGCGATAACCCGATCCTCGATCTCGCCCATGCGCTCAGCGACGAAAGCCTTGATTTCAAAGGCTTCGAGCGCCTTGTGGCCGAAGCTGCTCGCCGCGATGACCGGGTGGTGATGGCCCCGCGCGTCAATGCCGACATGATGGCCCGCTCCCCGGTGCTGGTCTGGCGCAACAAAACCCGCATCCGCCTGATCCACGCCTTTCGCTCGGTCCACGGCGCACCGGAGCACGAGCTTATACCGGGCGAGCCGCTGATCTGCGACGGGATCGAACTGCCCGTGAAGCACCGCAAGAAGCGCATCGACCTCGAAGCGCGCGGGCTGATCAAGGGCGCCCAATGCATCTATCTCGGCCCCGGCCGCAAGCCCGGCTTTTCGCGCCTCCATGTGATGGCCGCCGACGAGCCGCAGCTTTCAGCCGCCTCGATCATAAAGATCGAGCGGCCCGACGAGGACGAGCCCTTCATCCCCTTCGCCGCGCGGATGGGGGCGGCCTTTCTGCACGGGGCGGCGGTGACGATCCACAAGGCGCAGGGCAGCCAGTGGGGCGAAGTGCAGGTCTTTGCCCCCGACCTCTCCGCCGCCGCCTGGGCCGGGCGCGTGGAGGCCGGGATCCCGCTCTGGAAGCGGCTCGCATAC
>JALTZY010000104.1 GCA_027045905.1 Paracoccaceae bacterium | reverse complement strand
GGGCGGGGGGCTTGCCGGGGTCGTATTTCTCGAGCAGGCGCATGGTCTCGTTGAAGCGCTCGTCCGAGGTCTCGCCCACGGCCAGCGACACCGGATCCCACTCCACCCGCTCGACCAGCTCGGCAAGCTTCATCCAGCGGTCCCGACCCACCGAAGGCGCGGCCCCGATGGCATGAATCAGATCCTGCCCCACCCGGTCGGCGATCGACAGCATCCGGCTGACGATGGTCTTGTCCACATGCAGCGCGTCGCAGATCACGTCACGCCGATAGCCCGCCTCGTGCATCTGCCAGGCGAAATTGGCCTTTTCGATGAAGCTGAGGTCGCGCCTTGCGCTGTTTTCCTGGCCCTGGGCAAGGATCAGGTCGCGGTCGTCAAGCTCGCGGATCATCGCCTTGACCGGCTGGCCCAGCCGCATCAGCGCGCTCACCCGGCGGCGGCCATAGACCACCTGAAAGCGCCCCTCCGCCTCGGGATGCGGGCGCAGCAGCACCGGCACCTGCTGGCCATAGCGGGCGATGGAATCCATCAGCGCGTCCAGCCCGTCATCGTCGTCGAGCCGGTCGAGCAGGCCGGCATTGTCGATCAGATGCGGGTCGATATCCACCACGGAGCGGCGCTTGAGATCGGCGATTGATTGACTGACCGCGCCAATAGCGCCTGTCTTGTAGCGCGGCCGGGCCGGATTGACCCGGCTCTCGGGCGCCTCTTCGGCGGCTTTGCCTTCCATCAATCCCTGAAGTACATTCTTGCGTGCCATCATCGCCCCCAAGCCTGCTGGATCAGTTCTTCTATCTCGCCGTTCACCGCATTGAGACTCTCCATCGCGCGCTCATAGGTGGCGCGGTTGAATTGTCCCTTTTCCACCTCATACAGGGTCTGTTTGGTCAGACCGGCATCGGAAATGGCGGTGGATTTCAGCACCGTGTGATTCAATACATTCTCGCCGAACATGGAGCGCATGAAGCTTACCATCTGGTTTTGCGGCCCGTCGCCCGGTTCATATCTCGTTATCAAATAGCGCATCCAGTCATAGGACATGTCGCCGCCCGCCTCGGCCACCACGCCGAGCAGGTTCGAGGTCATCAGCAGGAACTGGCACATGGACATGACATCGAGCATCTGCGGGTGCACCGTCACCAGCACCGAGGTCGCCGCCGAAAGCGCCGACATGGTGAGAAATCCCAGCTGCGGCGGGCAGTCGATCACCACCACGTCATAATCAGTCTCTATTTCTGCCAAAGCAGAGCCTACCCGGGTGAAAAACAGGTTGTCGTCACGCTGCGCCAGCGCCCGGGGCGTGTCGTGCTCGAATTCCATCAGGTCGAGATTGCCCGGCACCAGGTCGAGATTGGTGAAATAGGTCTTCTGGATCACCTGCGACAGCGGCACCGGGTCGTCATAGCGGATCGCGTCATAGAGCGTGCCGCCGTCGAGCAGGTCGAATTCCGGCTGGAAACCGTGCAGCGCCGACAGGCTCGCCTGCGGGTCGAGATCGATCCCCAGCACCCGGTAGCCGTCCAGCGCCAGCTTCTGCGCCAGATGGGCCGAAGTGGTGGTCTTGCCCGAGCCGCCCTTGAAATTGATCACGGTAATGACCTGGAGGTGGTCGCCCTCGCGCCGGCCCGGCAGGTAGGTTCCAGGCGATTTAGTGCCTGATTCCAGATATTCGCGCAGGGCCTGGATGTCTTCGGGGCTGTAATAGCGCCGCCCGCCGGCGCGGGTTTCGGGGGAGGGGCCCTTGCCCTCGAGGCTGAGCTTGCGCAGATAGGCGTCCTTCACCCCCAGCAGCTCGGCCACCTCGCCGGAGGTGAACTTGCGCAGGGTGCGCCGTGCATCGGGCGGGAAAAGCTGGGCGCGGTGGGCCTGAAGCCGCTCCGATAGCCGCTCGGCATGGTCGCCGATCAGGATGTCAATGCGGGTGCGGTCCTGCGTCATTTTCGTGTCTGCCCATCATTCCTCTGCCCATATAACGCCTTCTTCCGCCGATTTATCCTCGGTTCCGCCGCTCAGGCGCCGATTGTTACGGTTTGGCGCGTATTATTCTGTATCTAGCGTATATGAATGGCCGAGATTGGCGATTCTGACAAGAGGTATTTTCTACATCTTGGGGCAGGCGCTTCTCGGAGCACAAGCGGAAAGCTATCCCAGCAGGTCCGCAGCCGGATTGTCGCGGATATCCACGTCGTCATAATAGCGCTGCGCCTGGGCCAGCGAGCGGTGCAGAGACAGGCGCATCGCCGCCTGGATCGGCGCGCCGTCCAGCGCGGCCTGGGTCAGAAACCCCGAGCGCAGCCCGTGGGGCGTGGCGAAACCCCTGGGAAAACCCGCCGCCACGAGGCGCTTCTGCACGATCTGATAGATCCCGTCCGGCGAAAGCCGCCGCTCCAGCGGGGCATCGTTGCGCGTGATCGGGCGAAACAGCGGGCCAGCCTCGATCCCCGCCGCCTCGATCCAGGCGGCCAGCGCGCGCGCCGCCCGCCCCTTGAGCACCAGCCGCGGGGTCTGACCGCGCGCGGTGGTCTTGGTCTCGGCAAGCGTGAGCCAGATCACGCCTTCGCGCGCGTAATCCTCAAGCGACACGTCCGCGCGCATCAGGGCGGTGATCTCGCTGCGCCGCCGCCCGCCCGAAGCCCAGCCGAGCATCAGCACCGCCCGGTCGCGGATCCCGCGCAGGGAATTGTCGCAACTCGCCAGCATCGCCTCGAGCACCTCGCGGGTGATAGGGTGGGCGGACCTGGCGCGGGGCCGGTGGAGCACGGCGCGCCGCGCCTTGGCCCGCGCCTGACGAATCAGCGGCGCTTCGAAGGGCGAGGCGAGATTCTTCATCCGGTGAAAGCTGCGCCAGGAGGAAATGCGCCGGTCCAGCGTGGCCGGGGCAGGAGCGGCGAGGCTCCTGCGCAGGCCAGCGGCGATCAGCGCCGCGCCGGTCCGCCGCGCCGGGTCGTCGGCGGACAGCTCCGCGAGGTCGCGCGTATGTTCGAGGACGAAGCGCAGCGCCACCGCCTCGCTCTCGGGCCAGGCGAGCGGCGCGGCGAAGGCCGCCTGCTTCCAGGCCGTGATATAGAGCAGGTCGCGCTCATAGGCGCGCAGGGTGTTGGCGGGCGTGCCGCGCAGGTAGAGCTCGGTCAGAGCTTCGCTGTCGGCGGGTGAAAGGGCGGGAGCGGTAAGGCTGATGAGGGATCCGGCGGCCATGGAGCGAATCTGCGCCGATTTGCGCGACGTGGCAAGAAAAACACGATAAAGGAATATTATCATGTATGAAAAGGGTGTATCGCACCCGCTCAAGTGCTGTGCATAATCGCTGGATTTTGCGCATTACGGGGCCTGTTTCCCTGTAATACTGGACTATTCGAGAGGCGTATAACAGGCCGGTTCGAACCGGGGGGTGCAGATCACGAGGAAGACCAGATCTTCGCTGCCGGTATTGCGGATGCGCTGGGGGTGGTCTGGCGCGATGGTAACGCAATCGCCGGGGCCGACGGCGAGAGGCGCCTGCGCGCCGTCATCCATCACCCCCGTGCCGCGCTCGATCAGGTAGGTCTCGGCGGTGCCCGCAAGTGCGTGCAGCTCGGTCGTCACCCCCGGCGCGACCCGGCAGCGGGCGAGCGAAAGGCCGGGGCTGGCGGGGTCGTTCAGCACTTCCTTGATGTGGCAGCGCTCGCGGGTGAAGAACTCGGGATCGCCATTGGCGGGGATCTTGCGCAGCATGGGCGGGCCTCTCATATGGTCCGTTTTGGTCATTGTGCCGGAGCGAAATCTGGTGTCAAATTCCCCATGGCCGATGCAAACCTGACCGTGAAAAACGCCCTCCTGGTGACCTGCGATGCGCGTCACCGGGTGGCGGAGGATGCCGCAGTGGTGATCCGCGACGGGCGCTTTGCCTGGATCGGGCCGAGCGGAGAGGCGCCCGAGCATGGCGAGATGATCGACGCGCGCGGCGCGATCCTGATGCCCGGCCTGATCAACATGCACGCCCATTGCGGCGACAGCCTGTTTCGCGGGTTGGTCGAGGACAAGCCGCTGGAAGCCTGGCTGCAAACGGTGTGGAAGGCCGAAGCCGCCCTGCTCGCGGATCCCGAAATGTGCCGGCTCGGGGCGGAGCTCGGGCTTGCCGAGCTGATCCGGGGCGGCGTGACCAGCGTGATGGACATGTTCTGGCACGAGGAGGCGGGATTCGCCGCCGCGCGCGCCGCCGGGATCCGCTGGGCCGGCGGAGGCATCTTCTTTGACGGGCCGGGGATGGACGGGCGCGGACCGGAGACGCGGCTTGAGCGCGCCAGGGCGCTTTTCGAGGCCGGGCACGAATTCTGCGGGGTGCTGCCCCATGGCACCTATACGGTGGGCCCCGAATCCCTGCGCGCGGCCCTTGCCCTCACGCGGGAGCGGGGCGGCTTCTTCTGCACCCATGCGGCCGAGACCCGGGCCGAACAAGAGACTGTTTGCGCCCGATACGGCAAATCGGTGATCCGTCACCTGCATGATCTCGGCGCGCTGGGGCCGGACGTGGTGCTGGCTCATTGCGTGCATCTGGATGCGGAGGAAATCACCCTGATGGCCGAAAGCGGCACCCATGTGGCACTGAACCCAATGTCAAATCTCAAGCTCGCCTCGGGCTTCGCCCCGGTGCCCGAGATGCTCCGGGCCGGGGTCAATCTCACGCTCGGCACCGACGGGCCCATCAGCGGCAATGACATGGACATGTTCCTGGCCATGCGCCTCACCGCCACCCTGCACAAGGCCACGAGCGGCGATGCGGCGGCGGTGGGGGCGCGCGAGGTGCTGCATATGGCGACGCTGAACGGCGCCCGCGCGCTCGGGGCCGAAGACCGGCTCGGCTCGGTTGAAATCGGCAAGGAGGCCAATTTCCTGCTGCTCGACCTGCGCGCGCCCCATGCGGCGCCGATATTCGACCCCATCGGCCATATCGTCTATTCGGCCGGCAAGGCGGATGTGCGCGAGGTCTTTGTCG
>JALTZY010000103.1:4345-4979 GCA_027045905.1 Paracoccaceae bacterium | reverse complement strand
TGCGCAACCGGGCGAGCTTTGCCCACTTGGGCGGCGGGCGCACGGGGCGCGCGCTGATGATCGCCGCCCTGCGCGCTAGGGGCCGCGACCCGGCCACATTCTTTACCGGCGAGGGCCACGCGCCGGCGCCGCTCAGCCCTGAAGAGGCCGCCTTTCGCCCCGGCCCGGCCGATTCCGCCACCCGGCTCGATTGCCCGCCCTGGCTGCTCGACGAGATGAAAGAAAGCCTTGGCGAGGAGGTGGAAGCGGTCCTCACCCTGCTCAAATCCCGCGCCCCGGTCTTCGTGCGGGCAAACCTCCTCAAGGCCGGCCCTGAGGAGGCTAGCGCCGCGCTCGCCGAAGAGGGGATCGTGGCGCGGGCGCATCCGCTGGCCGAAACGGCGCTCGAAGTAGTGGAAAACGCGCGCCGCCTGCGCGCCTCGCGCGCCTTTGCCGATGGGCAGGTGGAGCTTCAGGACGCCGCCTCGCAGGCGGTCTGCGAGCTCATCGCCCGGGCGCTCGAAGCCGACCGCCCCGCGCGCATCCTCGACTATTGCGCCGGCGGCGGCGGCAAGTCTCTGGCGCTGGCAGCTGCGTGCGAAAACGCCAGCCTCTTCGCCCATGACGCAAGCCCCGCGCGGATGCGCGACCTGCC
>JALTZY010000103.1:0-4335 GCA_027045905.1 Paracoccaceae bacterium | reverse complement strand
GGCTCCGGCCCGCACGCGCGCGCCGGGCCGGAGCCCGGATCTCGATCCTCACCCCCGAGCAGGTGCAAGAGGCGGCCCCCTTCGATCTCGTGCTGGCCGATGTACCCTGCTCCGGCAGCGGTGCCTGGCGGCGCTCGCCGGCGGGAAAGTGGGTTCTGACACCCCGAAAACTGAATGAACTTTGCAGCATACAGCACTGTATATTAAAGGAAGTATCCACTCTTGCGCCACCCGGCGGGCATCTTGCCTATGTCACCTGCTCGCTGCTGCGCCGGGAAAACGAATCGCAGATTGCAACATTTCTTGCCGAAAATCCCGCCTGGCGCCTGCAGCAAGAGCACCGCCTGTCCCCGCTGCAAGGAGGCGACGGATTCTACATGGCGCTGCTTCGGCGCGAGTAGGCACTTGTTTTTGCAACCGATAGTGGCTTTAGTGGAGATGTTAACCACTACTTAATCTTCTGCCTGTGCAATGGCACCTGGACGAATCATACCAAGGGAGCACCACCGCGTGACGCATTCGGCGTTGAAGCCGCGACCTCTGATCAGGGCCGCCCTGACTCTCTCGCCCCGGGCGGGCTGGCTGCTGCTGCTGGGCGGCCTCCTGCTGGGCGGGAGCTGGAGCGTGCCATCGGCGCTCCCTTCCCTGGCCCTGATGCTCACGGGGGCAAGCTTCGTCTTCCTCGCCTTGCTGATCCGCCTCATCGCCCAGGTCCACCGGCGCAGGCGGGCGCGCTATTTCCGTATCGTGGAAAGCCTGGTGGAAAACGATGCCGCTCCCAGCTTCGCTACCGATGCGGAGGGGGTCGTTACTTTCCGCAACAATGCCGCGCGCGAGCGTTTCGGTGCGGGAAAGGGGAAGGAGGGAGCAGAAGGCGCCGAGGCGGAGGAGACAGGCCACAGCCTGGCCTCTCTCCTGGGCGACCTGTTCGCCTCGCCCCACGCGGTCCTCAACCGCCTGCAGAACAAGGCCATGATCACCGGATCGGCACGCGAGGACGTGGTGCTGCGCCGCGGCCACATGCGCCTGTTGGTGCATCGAATCGCCGATGGCGACTTCCTCTGGCGCCTGGAAGAGCTTGGCGAGCGCGCTCAGGCGGGGCGTGGCGGCGAAAGCATCAGCCTGCCGATGATGACCGCCTCCAGGACCGGCACGATCCTGTACATGAACGAGGCCATGCGCCGCCTGCTCGGCGGGCGCCAGACCGCGCTGGAGCGGGTATTTGCCGAATTGCCGATTGCCAATGGCGCCATCGCCCAGGTCTCCACCGCCGAGGGCGTGATGCCCCGGCTGGTATGCGAGATCGCCAGTTCGGCCGGGCGGCGCGAGATCTACCTGCTGCCGGAGCCGGAGACAAACATGATCGAGCCCGGGCAATGGGATCTGCTCGACAGCCTGCCCGTGCCTCTGCTCAAGCTAGACGAAACCGGGCGAATCGTCATGGCCAACCGCCGTGCACGTCGGCTGCTTGGGGATGACGAGCCGATCGGCAGCATGCTGTCGGATCAGGTGGAGGGCGCCGGACGGCCGATCTCGGAATGGCTGAACGATGTCCTGGCCGGCCGTCCCGCCGGCCGTTCGGAAGTGGTCCGGGCGCTGAAACCGGAAACAGAGGTCTTTCTCCAGATCTCGCTTGAGCGTATCAGCGAGCCGGAAGGCAGGGTGCTGGTTGCGGTGCTGCAGGATGCGACCGAACTGAAAACCATGGAGGCGCAATATCTGCAAAGCCAGAAAATGCAGGCAATTGGTCAGCTCGCCGGAGGTATCGCCCATGATTTCAACAACCTGCTAACAGCCATCTCCGGCCATTGCGATCTCCTGCTCATGCGCCACGACGAATCCGATCAGGATTATGCCGACCTCTCCCAGATCCGCCAGAATGCCAACCGGGCGGCAACGCTGGTCGGTCAGCTTTTGTCGTTTTCCCGCAAGCAGACCCTGCGCCCGGAGATTGTCGATCTGAGTGAAACCCTGGATGATCTGACACACCTTCTCAACCGGCTGGTCGGGGAGACGGTGGAACTGGTGCTGCACCAGGGCCCGGATATCCTGCCGATCCGGGCCGACAAGCGCCACCTCGAGCAGGTCCTGATGAATCTCGTGGTCAATGCCCGCGATGCCATGCCCGATGGCGGTACCATCCGTATCGAAACTCGAAACCTGATCCTCGACACGCCCCTGAAGCGTGACCGCGCCACCGTTCCGCCCGGGGAATATGTGCGTATCAAGGTAGTGGATCAGGGCATGGGCATTCCGCCCGAGCGCTTGGACAAGGTCTTCGAGCCCTTCTTCACGACCAAGGGGGCTGGCAAGGGCACCGGACTCGGTCTTTCCATGGCATATGGTATCGTCAAACAGACCGGGGGATTCATCTTTGTCGATTCCGAGATCGACGTGGGTACCGAATTTATCCTGCTCTTTCCGGTAGCAGCAGCAGATGCCACCGGAAAGGAGGCCGAAGCATCCGGGCCCGGGAAAGGGAAGGCAGAAGGCGTACAAGCCCCCTCCCGCCAGGACGAAATATTGATACTTCGGAATCCCCAGCCCGCGAAACCGGCAGCTGCGGCCGAAGAACCGCCGCACGGACAAGAAGAACATGATGCGGGCAAAGCGCATGAACCGGGAGCAAGGGAGGAGCACAAGGACCCGGATGATGCGAGCCTGCGCGAAATCGTCGCCCGCATCTCTGGCACTGCATTCCCCTCCGAATCATCCGACGCGGCGCAGGAAGCAGGGGATTCACCCAAAGAAGAGCCGGCGCTTCCGGTGCCGACCCATCCCCAGACATCCCTTTCCGGAGTGGTTCTGCTGGTGGAGGATGAGGCGCCGGTACGGGCCTTTGCCTCTCGCGCCTTGCGAATGCGGGGTTTTACCGTTCTGGAGGCGGAAAATGCGGAAGAGGCCTTGAAAACACTGGAGGATCAAAGCCTTCAGGTCGATGTCTTCGTGACCGATGTGATCATGCCGGGCATGGATGGTCCCACTTGGGTATCAAAGGCGCTGAAAAGTCGCCCCGGGGTCAAGGTCGTATTCGTTTCGGGCTATGCCGAGGATTCCGTGTCCGAGCATCAGGCGCGTATTCCCAATTCGGTTTTCCTTCCCAAACCCTTTTCTCTTTCGGAACTCACCAGCACCGTAAAACAGCAGCTTCACTGATCTGTATTCCTTGCCGGGTATTGTAATCCGACGTCTGGAAATTCTGCCGGAGATCGCGCTGGCGCCCCTGCCGGGCATGCCCGGCAGGGGCGGTCCATTCCGTGATAGTGTCCTGATCGCCAAGTCGATCTTCCAGTTTCACGGCGCCGATGCACAAGGGCGCACCATTGTGAAGCGCCGTATTCGGCGTCACGACCTGCTTGCCTTCTTTGAAGAACTGCCGGCTTGCCTGGTCGGCATGGAAGCGTGTTCGAGCGCACATCACTGGGCGTGGGAATTGGCCGCGTTGGGGCACGATGTACGTCTGATACCGCCGCAATACGCCAAGCCCTGCGTAAAGCGAAACAAGACGGATGCGGCCGATGCCGAATCCATCTGCGAGGCAAGTCAGCGGCTCGCTACGGTGCCGGGCGTCGGGCCATTGACGGCGACGCCGCTTTGATCGCTGCGGTGGGAGACGCCTCGCAATTCCCCTCTGCTCGCCACTTCGCGGCGTGGCTCGGTCTTACGCCGCGAATGTCGGCCAGCGGAAGCCGGGTGCACATCGGGCGGATCAGCAAGGGCGGGGATCGATATCTGCGAACGCTGTTGATCCATGGCGCAAGGGCGATGGTTGGCACCAGTTTCCGGCGGGGTGTAAAGCCGCGTCCTTGGCTTCAGGCCCTGATTGCCCGGCGTCCAGTCGATGTCGCGTCAGTGGCGGTTGCGCACAAGACCGCCCGGGCGCTCTGGGCCATGATCCGGCGTGAAGAGGCTTATCGGCCCCCGGCAGTGTTCGAAGCAGCCGCCTGACAGAGATCAGCGTCGCTCACCGCGGCGTTGGCTTGCGAGGGAGATATTCGATGACGGCAGGCCCGGGCAACCGGGGTTCGGCAAAGCTCCTTGAAACGATGCAAGCCGGCGTGAGCTCGCCCATTTGTCTGGCGGCCGAACCGCGCAAACCATCAAGGCCAGCGGCGGTGACGCTGCAGCAACAGGCCGGATACACGACCGCAAGCACCGGTATCGCCAAGATCGAATAAATCCCTTGCAAAGAAGAGGTGGTCCATACACATCGTTTTGCTCCGGCATCGGGGCTCCGATCAGGCGTGTGACTGCGGCCTCGTTGGGGAGTGAGGGCGCGAGCGCCACCGGTTCGAGAGAGCACCCGAACGCCGACGACATCGGTGCGGCGCTTGA
>JALTZY010000102.1 GCA_027045905.1 Paracoccaceae bacterium | reverse complement strand
CCCCTGCCCCCTCCCCCATGGCCTGGCGCCACGATTTTTCGCAGAAAAATCGCCGCGCCCCGCCTGGCCGGTTTCCGGCGGGTTCAGCCGCCCATGGTCTTGGCGACCTCGGCGGCGAAGTCCTCGGTCTTCTTTTCGATGCCTTCGCCCACTTCCATGCGCACATAGCCGAGGATCTCGGCGCCGGCTTCCTTTGCGGCCTTTTCCACGCTCAGGTCCGGGTCGATCACGAAGGCCTGGCCCAGCAGCGTGTTCTCGGCGAAGAACTTGCGCATCCGCCCCTCGATCATCTTTTCGATCACCTGTTCGGGCTTGCCGCTCTCGCGGGCCTGGTCGGTGAGGATCGCGCGCTCCTTTTCGACCAGGGCGGGGTCAAGCGATTCCGCATTCAGCGCCTGCGGGTTGGCGGCGGCCACATGCATGGCGACCTGGCGGCCGAATTCCTCGCTGCCGCCCCTGAGCGCGACCAGCACGCCGATCTTACCCATGTCCGGGGCCACGGCATTGTGAATGTAGCTGGCGACCACATCGCCGCTCACGCTGGCCATGCGGCGCAGGGACATGTTCTCGCCGATCCTTGCGATCGCCTCGGTAATGGCCTCGCTCACCGGTTTGCCGTCGAGGTCGGCCGCGGCCAGGGCCTCGACATCCTCCACGCCCAGCGCGGCCCTGGCGATGGCGCCGACCATCTCCTGGAATTCGGTATTCTTGGCGACGAAATCGGTTTCGGAATTGACCTCGACCGCGACCCCCTTGCCGCCCTCGACGGCGATGGCGACCAGCCCCTCGGCGGCGGTGCGCCCGGACTTCTTGGCCGCCTTGGCCAGCCCCTTGGTGCGCAGCCAGTCGATGGCGGCTTCCATGTCGCCATCGGTCTCGACCAAGGCCTTCTTGGCGTCCATCATGCCCGCGCCGGTCATTTCGCGCAGCTCTTTCACCATTTTAGCTGTGACAGCCATTGTGGTTCTCCTTGAAACTGACTTGCCGCAGGTGCCCTTGCGCCCGCGGATCCTGATGTGCAGTGCCGTGGCTCAGGTATCGCTCTTCGCCTCGGTCGCTCCCGATTCCGATTCCGCTTCGGGCGCGGCTTCGCCGGAGGATACGGCCGATTCGCCGGTCCCACCGGTCTCCGCGGGCGCCTCCTCCGCGGTCAGGGCCTCCTCGGCGGGAGTTTCTTCCATGGCGCCGATGTCGATTCCGGCAGCCCCCAGCTGCGCGCTCATCCCGTCGAGCGCGGCGCGCGCGGCGAGGTCGGTATAGAGCGCGATGGCGCGCGCGGCGTCGTCATTGCCGGGGATGACGTAATCGATCCCGTCCGGGGCGCAATTGGTATCGACCACGGCGACCACGGGGATGCCCAGCTTGTTGGCCTCGGCCACGGCGAGGGCTTCCTTGTTGACGTCGATGACGAAGAGCAGGTCCGGCAGGCCGCCCATCTCGCGGATGCCGCCGAGCGAAGCCTGCAGCTTGGCCTGCTGGCGCTGCATGCCCAGGAGTTCCTTCTTGGTCAGGCCTTCGCCGCCTTCGGCGAGCTTCTTGTCCAGCTCGTCCAGGCGCTTGATCGACTGGGAGACGGTCTTCCAGTTGGTGAGCGTGCCGCCGAGCCAGCGGTGATTCATGTAGTATTGCGCGCTTTTCTCGGCCGCGTCCGCAATCGCCGCCGAGGCCTGGCGCTTGGTGCCGACGAACAGCACCCGGCCGCCCTTGGCCACCGTGTCGCGGATCACCTGCAGCGCCTGGTCGAGCAGGGGCACGGTCCTGGTCAGGTCGATGATGTGGATGCCGTTGCGCGCGCCGTAGATGTATTCGGCCATGCGCGGGTTCCAGCGCTGGGTCTGGTGGCCAAAGTGAACGCCGGCCTCGAGCAGCTGGCGCAGGGTGAATTCAGGCAGGGCCATGAATGTGTTCCTTTCCGGTTTGATGCCTTGGCAGGGGAGCGAGGGCCGATGCCCCAACCGGTGGACCGGGCGGGATTTCTCCCCGCGCGGCCCGCCCCTGCCGGTGGATTTGGTGGCGCGCATATAGCACGGCGCACGCGGGATGCAAGGGGAAAGTGCCGTGCCGCAAGGCCGCGGGGAGGACGGGGGCCGGCGCCGGGCAGGCCCGCGCCTTCAGGGCGGCTTTCGGGGCGGCCTTCAGGACAGCAGGGTGCGCTCCAGCACCCACCAGGCGGCGACGAGGGCAATGCCCAGCGAGGCGGGCACCGTTACCACCCGATGGTACCAAGGCTTGCGGCCGAGCCAGCCCACCGCGCCAAAGGCGGCGGCGATGACCGCAAGCTGACCCAGCTCGACGCCCAGGTTGAAGCCCACCAGCGCCGGCACGAAGGCTTCCCGGGGCAGGCCGATCTCGCCCAGCACGCTGGCGAAGCCCAGCCCGTGCAGCAGGCCGAAGCCGAACACCACGAAGGGCCGCGAGCGGCTGAGACCGGTGGTGAAGATATTTTCCACCGCCACGAAGATGATCGAGGCGGCGATCAGAGGTTCGACAATGGCCGCCGGCACCGCGACGATGCCCAGCGAGGCCAGCGCCAGGGTGATCGTATGGGCCAGGGTAAAGAGGCTGATCTGTATCAGCAGCGGCCGCCAGCGGGTCGAAAGCAGGAACAGCCCCAACACGAACAGGATATGATCGACCCCCAGCGGCAGGATATGGCGGAACCCGACCGGCACATAGCTTGCGAAGGCCTCCCAGCCGCTCTCGGCCCCGCCCCCGGCCAAGGCAATGGGCTCGCTGGCGCTGCCCGGCGTCAGGTAGCCGGTATAGGGCGCCTTCACCCCCTGCTGGCGCAGCACGATGCTGCCATATTCGGGCTTCCAGCGGAAGGTGACGCTCCCGGCCCCCTCCGGAAGCGCGGCCTGCAGGGTCAGGACGGAATCGCGCGCCAGCGCCGGATCTTCCGCCGGCAGGACCTCGACAGCGGCCAGGCGCGGGACGAGGAGCCGGCCTTCGGCCATGAGTTCGACCCCGTCGGCCATCTGCGGCCAGAAGGCGCGTATCTCTTCGGCAAGCCGCTCGGCGGGCAGTGCGCGCAGGGCGTCATAGCCGGCGGCCTGGGGGGCGTCGTTGGTGTCGCGGGTATTGGCCAGGTCGATGCCGGCGAGGATGCCCTCCATCGGCATCCGGATGGTCAGGCGCAGACTGCGCCCTTCCTGCTGCAGATCGCCGATGGCAGGCACCACTTCGTGCGCCTTGCCGGCGGAGAATGACAGAAACGTGATCAGGAGAGCGAGCGAGCTTGACAGCAGACGCGCCCTGCGCATTCTGAATGTCCGCAAGCGGCAGGGGCGGAAAAATATCATGCGAAAGATCGCGCGAGCCATCGGGAGCACTTCAATGGCGGCCTTCAGAAGGTTGCTTTTCATGCTTTCTTGCCTGCTTTCTCCCCTGCCCCTCGCAGCCCATGAACTGTGGCTTCAGGCGCAGGAATACATGGTCGCTCCGGAAACTAGGCTGGTGGTCGATATTGTCAACGGGCAGAAGTTTCGCGGCCACTCCCTGCCCTACCTGCCGAATGCGACCACCACCCTGGCCAAGGTGGCCGACGGCGCGCCGGTCGAGCTGACACCACGCCCGGGAGACCGACCGGCAGTGGATATCGAAGCGGAGCCGGAGGGGCTTCTGGTCCTGGTCTATCAGTCCGCCACCGCCACGCTGACCTACCGGGAATTCGACAAGTTCCTCGCTTTCGTCGCCCACAAAGACCTGCCCGCCTCGCGCGAAATTCACCTGGCGCGCGGCCTGCCGGAGAGCGGTTTTCGCGAAAGTTACACGCGCTTTTCCAAGGCGCTGGTGGCCGTCGGCGACGGAGCGGGCGCGGACAGGCGGCTGGGGCTGGAAACCGAGCTCGTGGCGCTGGCCAATCCCTACACCGATTCCCCGGAGGGGGGGCTGCCGGTGCGGCTCTTCTATCGGGATGCCCCGCGCAGTGATGCGCAGATCGAGATATTCGAGAAAGACCCGGAAGGCGAGGTCTATATCACCACCACCCGCACCGATGGCCAAGGCGTCGCCCGTATCCCTGTGCAGCCGGGGCACTTCTATATGCTGGATGCGGTGGTGCTGCGCGAACCGGGGCCGGAACTGGCGGCGGAGACCGGCGCGGTCTGGGAAAGCCTCTGGGCCAACCTGACCTTCGCCGTGCCCGACGCCCATTGACATTGACCCGCCTGCCCCGGCTGATCCTGTTGACCTGCGCGCCCCGGCGGGCCATTGAGGGCGGGTGAGCGAGCGGGCGGACATATTGTGCATCGGCAGCGTGTTGTGGGACGTGATCGGGCGTTCGCCGGCGCCGATGCGCATGGGCGCGGACATGCCCGGGCGCATCTCGCGCCTGCCCGGGGGCGTGGCGCTCAATATCGCCATGACGCTCGCGCGCTTCGGAATGCGGTCGGCGGTACTCACCGCGATCGGGCGCGACGAAGCGGGCGAGGAGTTGCTCGCCGCCTGCGCGCGGGCGGGGATCGAGACCGCCCATGTGCACCGCCCCGAGGACCTGCCCACCGATATCTACATGGCGATCGAGGACGCGGGCGGGCTGGTGGCGGCGATTGCCGATTCCCATTCGCTGGAGGCGGCGGGCGATGCCATTCTCGCCCCGCTGGAGGACGGCCGCCTCGCCAGCCGCTCCGCGCCCTGGGCCGGCCTCATCGCCCTTGACGGCAATCTCACCGAGGCGCTGCTGGCCGATATCGCCGGCCGCGATAGCTTTCGGCGCGCCGATCTGCGCGTGGCCCCGGCGAGCCCCGGCAAGGCGCGCCGGCTGGGGCCGCTCTTGGGTCATCCCGGCGCCACGCTCTATGTGAATTGCGAGGAAGCCGGGCTCATTACCGGCACCGTGCCGGCCAGCGCCACCGAAGGGGCCGAGGCGCTGCTGGCCGCCGGCGCGCGCCGGGTGCTGGTGACCGATGGAGCCAATGGCGCGGCCGAGGGCGGGCCGGAAGGGGTCCGCTTCGCCCCTGCCCCGCGCGTCACCGTGGCTCGCGTCACCGGCGCGGGCGATACCTTCATGG
>JALTZY010000101.1 GCA_027045905.1 Paracoccaceae bacterium | reverse complement strand
GTCCATGAATATCCCGGGGGAGCGCGAGGGGTCAGCTCCCTCGCGCTCCCCCGGGATATTCATGGACCGATGAGGGAGGCGAGGAGCGCGGTGCCGGCCTCAGCAGATGAAGGCCTTGTAGGCGGCTTCGTCCATGTATTCCTTCATCGGCGAGAGGTCGGCGGGCTTCATGCGGAAGAACCAGCCTTCGCCCTCGGGATCTTCGTTGACCTTGGCCGGATCATCGACGATGGCGCTGTTGACGGCGACGATCTCGCCGTCAAGCGGGGCGAGGATGTCGGAGGCGGCCTTGACGCTCTCGATCACCACGATTTCGTCGTCCTTTGTCACTTCGTCGCCCTCTTCGGGCAGTTCGACGAAGACGATATCGCCCAGCTGTTCGGCGGCATGGGCGGTGATGCCGACGGTGACGGTGCCGTCGTCTTCGGTGCGCAGCCATTCGTGCTCTTCGGTGTATTTCATCTGGATTCTCCGTGGGTCAGCGTTTGTAGGTGGAGGGGCGCAATGGCATGTCGGCGACAGTCACGGGCAGGCGCTTGCCGCGCACTTCGCCAAAGAGTTCGCTGCCGGTGGCGGCGAGGGCGGTGGCGACGTAGCCCATGGAAACGGGCGCGCCAAGGCTGGGGCCGAAAGCGCCGGAGGTGACCTGGCCGATCGGCTCGGCGCTCTCGGCGCTGGCGAAGATCTGCGTGCCGGCGCGCATCGGCGCGCGGGTGCCGGGCAGCAGGCCGACGCGGCGGCGGGCGGCGCCGTTTTCGAGCTCGTCGAGGATGCGGCTGGCGCCGGGGAAGCCGCCGGCGCGCGCGCCGCCGGTGCGCCGGGCCTTCTGGATAGCCCATTCCAGCGCCGCTTCCACCGGGCTGGTGGTCTCGTCGATATCGCTGCCATAGAGGCAGAGCCCGGCTTCGAGGCGCAGGGAGTCGCGGGCGCCGAGGCCGATCGGCTCCACTGCCTCTTCGGCCAGCAGGGCGCGGGCGAGGTCTTCGGCGCGCGCGGCGGCGACCGAGATTTCGAACCCGTCCTCGCCGGTATAGCCCGAGCGCGACACCCAGAGCGCACCGAAAGGGCTGTCAACAACCGCCACGTCCATGAAGCGCATGGCGGCGGTGTCGGGCGCGATTTTCGCGAGCACCGATTCGGCGGCAGGGCCTTGCAGGGCGAGCAGCGCGCGGTCGGTGATCTCCTCGACTTCGCAGGCGAGGTTGGCGCGCAGATGGGCGATGTCGGCGGCCTTGCAGGCGGCATTGACCACCAGCAGCAGGTGATCGCCGCGATTGGCCACCATCAGGTCATCGAGGATGCCGCCGGCCTCATTGGTGAAGAAGGCGTAGCGCTGGCGGCCTTCGGCCAGCCCGGTCAGGGCCTGGGGCACGAAGCTTTCCAGCTGTTCGGCGGCATCGGCCCCGTGCAGGATCACCTGGCCCATGTGGCTGACATCGAACAGCCCGGCCTCTGCGCGGCAATGCAGGTGCTCCTTCATCACGCCGAGCATGTATTGCACCGGCATCGAATAGCCGGCAAAGGGCACCATCTTCGCGCCCAGCTCCTGGTGCAGCGCGGTCAACGGCGTGGTCTTCAGGTCGGCGGTATCGCCCATGGCTCTCTCCGTCTCCTCGCCGGAAAAGCCCGGCACCAAGCACGCACCCGTGGCGCGCGTGATGCCCCCTCTGTCCTTTCGCCTGAGATCGTTATCCCTTCGGCGGGCGCCATGCGCCTCTCTCCAGAGTTCTTCGTCCCCGAGCGGTCCATGGGCCTGAGAGTTTACCGGGGCGGTTGCTCCTTCGGCACTGGCCTGCCAGGCTGGCGCCAGATTCTCCCGTTCGGGTGGCGCGACATTAGCGCGGGTCCTCGGAGCTGACAAGGCGGTATTCCAACGTATGCGGAGGGGGCGCAGGATGGAGGTCAGGTATTTCTTCGGCTATGGCTCGCTGGTCAATCGGGCGACACATGACTATGCCGAGAGCTTCCCCGCCCGCCTGAAGGGCTGGCGGCGGGCCTGGCGGCGCATGCCCCACCGGGCGCTGTGCTACCTGACGGCGCAAGAAGCGCCGGGGGCGGAGATCCTCGGCCTGGCCGCGCCGGTGCCGGCCCGCGCACAGGAGGCGCTAGACCGGCGAGAGCAGGCCTATGGGCGGCTGGACGTGAGCCGCGCCACGGCCCATGAGGGGCCGCAGGGCACCCGAATCGAGCTGCATGTGCTGCCGGAAGGGACGCATGGTGATCCCGGGGAAGAGAACGCCATCCTGCTGAGCTATCTCGACGTGGTGGTGCAGGGCTATCTGCAGGTGTTTGGCGCGGACGGTGTGGCGCATTTTCTTGCCACCACCGAGGGTTGGCTGGCGCCGGTGCTCGATGACCGCGCAGCACCTGTCTATCCGCGCGCGCAAGTGTTGAGCGCGGCCGAGCGGCGGCTGGTGGACCGGGCGCTGGAGGAAGTAGGGGCGCGCGTGCTGCGCCTGGAGCGGGCGCAATGGGCACCCTATCTCGAGGGTCTGCGCCGCGGGTAAGGCGGGGGCGGTTTTTCTGCGAAAAATCATGGCCCGGGAGCGCGGGCGGGACGTCAGGAGCGCGCGCGCAGCTTTTGCAGCAGCGGCATCAGGCGGGCCATGTCGGGGCCGTGGTCCTTGCCGGTCAGCGCCTTGCGCAGGGGCATGAACAGGGCGCGGCCCTTGCGGCCGGTGGCCTCTTTCACCGCCTTTGTCCACGCCCCCCAGCTGTCCGGCCCGTAGGGGGGTGGGGGCAGAAGCTCCAGCGCCTTGGCGACGAAGTCGCGGTCTTCTTCGGCCACCAGCGGCTCGGCCCCGTCGCGGATCAGCCTCCACCAGTCGGCGAGGTCGTCGAGCACGGTGATGTTTTCGCGCGTCACTTCCCAGAATTCGGGGGCGATATCATCGGGCACGCCCAGGGCGGCGATGCGCCCGCGCACGGCCTCGTAGGGCCGGGCGGCGAGGTGGTGGGCGGTGAGCGGCAGCAGGGCGGCTTCGTCGAACCTGGTCGGCGCGGCGCCGAAGCTCGAAAGCTCGAAGCCCCGGGCGATTTCCTCAAGGGAATCCGCGAGTTCGACGGGCCTGGACGAGCCCAGCCGCGCCATCAGCGACAGCAGCGCCATGGGCTCGATGCCGCGCGCGCGCAGATCGCGCAGGGCCAGCGTGCCCAGCCGCTTGGAGAGCGCTTCGCCCTGCGGGCCGGTCAGGAGCGAGTGGTGGGCGAAGGTCGGCGGGGTGGCGCCGAGCGCCTGCATGATCTGGATCTGCACCGCGGTATTGGTCACATGGTCGGCGCCGCGCACCACATGGGTGATGGCGAAGTCGATATCGTCAACCACCGATGCGAGCGTGTAGAGAAACTGCCCGTCGCCGCGGATCAGGACCGGGTCGGAGACGCTGGCGGCGTCGATCGAGAGATCGCCCAGGATGCCGTCCTGCCATTCGATGCGCGCATGATCGAGCCTGAAGCGCCAGTGGCCCGGCCCGCGCTCCTCGCGCAGCCTGGCGCGCTCTTCTTCGCTGAGCTTCAGGGCCGAGCGGTCATAGACCGGCGGCTTGCCCATGTTGAGCTGTTTCCTGCGCTTGAGGTCCAGTTCGGTCGGGGTCTCGAAGCATTCGTAGAGCCGGCCCATGTCGCGCAGCTGCTGGGCGATTTCCTCGTAGCGGGGCAGGCGCGCGGACTGGCGCTCGAGCCGATCCCACTGGAGCCCGAGCCAGGTGAGATCCTGCCTGATCGCCTCCACATATTCTTCCTTCGATCGCTCCGGGTCGGTATCGTCGATGCGCAGGATGAAGGTGCCGCCGTCTCTGGCGGCGATCAGGTAGTTGAACAGGGCCGTGCGCAGATTGCCGATATGCAGGTAGCCGGTGGGCGAGGGGGCGAAGCGGGTGGTGGTCATGGCATGTCTCTTTCGGGCTCGCGCGTCTGGTCGCATGCTCTTTCATATCGGCGCGCGATTGTCCATATGAGCGGGCAGGAGGAAGAAGCATGACAGAGCAGGTGACATTCGCACTGGGCGGCGGGCGCGAGGCGCTGGCCGAGGTCAGGAACCCGGGCGGCGCGGCCGGACGGGCGGTGCTGCTGCCGGGGTTGAGCTATGGCTGCGACAAGCCGCTCCTGGCGGAATTGTCGCGGGAATTGCAGCGGCGCGGGCTGGAAGTGCTGGAGATGCGCCTGCCACATGGGAGGGATGCGGCCTTCAAGGCGCTCGCGCGCGAGGCGCAGCTCGCGGCGCTGGCCGAGGATGGGACGCGGCTGCTGAGCCAGCTTGAGATTCCGGCGCCCGACAAGCCGCTCGTGCTCGCGGGCAAGTCGCTGGGTACGCTCATGCTCGGGGGCATGGCCGGGGCGGGCCTGCCGGAAAATGCGCGCCTGATCTGGCTCACCCCGAGCTTGCGCAATACCGCGCTGCTGCGCCAGATGCGCGCTGCCGGACGCCCGGCCCTTTCGCTGATCGGGGCACGCGATCCTTCGGTGGACATCACCCGCTCGCTGCCCTTCAGCCAGATCGGCGGCCTGAGCCACCTTGAGGTGGGCGGCATGGACCACGCCTGGCGCCACATGGACGGCGACGAGGCCAGTCTGCGCGGTCTGGCCCAGGCGGTGGTGGGCATGGGGCGCTGGCTGGACGGGATTCTGGAAGGGTGAGGCCGGAGGCAATTTTTCTGCGAAAATCAGGCCTCCGGCGGGAGTATTTTCGGAAAGGTGAAGAGGGTGCGCCGGTGTCATCCGCCGGAGCGAGGGAGGGTGGGGACCGCCGCTGCCCGGTCACGGGTTTCTGAAAGCGCACCCCCCGCCCAAAGGGTGCGCCCGGCCGGCTGGAGGGGGGGAGATCATCGCCCGCTTCCTCATGCTCCGAGCCGCGAATCACGCGCATTCGGGGCTGGCAGAGAAGTATCCGCTCGGGTTGCCGCTGACCTGCTCCCTGAAGAGTCCGCGCTTATAGGTTAGCTCTGTTCAGGTTTTGGTCCATGATGGACCGGTTAGCATATTCCCATGGTGTCAGGCCACCCAGACTCGAATGCGG
>JALTZY010000100.1 GCA_027045905.1 Paracoccaceae bacterium | reverse complement strand
AGATGCGGGCCGCTTCCCCCCGCTGCCCCCGGCAGGCGGGGCAGAGGCGCACGCCCTTTGTGACCGGGCACAAATCCCTTTCCCCGCCCCCCGTTTTGCGGCATGTAACGGGGATGAACCTGCGCACAAAGGCCTTCCTCGTCCACCTGCTGACCGCCACCGGCGCGGTCTTTGCCATGCTGGCGATGCTGGCTGCGGTGGAGGCGAAATGGGGGCTGATGTTCCTGTGGCTGGTGGCGGCCTTCGCCGTGGACGGGATCGACGGCCCGCTGGCACGCCGCTACGACGTGCGTACGAATGCCCCCGAGATCGACGGCGTGCTGCTCGACCTGATCATCGACTACCTCACCTACGTCTTCATTCCCGCCTTCGCGCTGTTCAAGTCCGGGCTGCTTCCCGGCTGGACCGGCTGGCTCTCGATCATCGTCATCACCTTCGCGAGCGCCGTCTATTTCGCCGATACACGCATGAAAACGAAGGACAATTCCTTCGCCGGCTTCCCCGCCTGCTGGAACATGGTGGTGATCATCTTCTTCGCGCTCAGGCCCAATTTCTGGCTGATGCTGGCGATCGTGGTGGCGCTGGCGGCGACCATGTTCACCAATTTCAAGTTCATCCACCCGGCCCGAACCGAGCGCTGGCGCTGGCTGTCGCTGCCGGTGGCCATCGCCTGGACCGGCTTTGCGGGCTGGGCCGCCTGGGTCGATTTCCACCCCCAGAGCTGGGCCCATTGGGGGCTGGTTGCCACCTCGCTCTACCTGCTTCTGGCCGGCATCGCCCAGCAACTGATCCCGCCGGCTAGGCTCAGGACCCATTAATCCCGCGCTCACAGCGGCTTGAGGCGCGTGCTATCAGGGGTTTTTTGCCCGCCGGACAGGGTGCCCCCCTTTCCAAGAGCAAAAGGCCCCTGAGATGAAGCGCCTGCACCGCCCTGCGGGTCCGGCGGATTTGCTCCCTGAATGCGTTGCAGCGCCTTGAAACAGCACCAGTGTTCCGGCGGCACTGCGCCTGTTCAGGAAGCAAATCCGCCGGACTGTGAACGTGGGATTGATGAGTCCTGAGCCTAGAGCCGCGTAAGCGCCGCTCCACCCACGATCAGCGCCGCCGCCAGTGCCTTCATGCGATCCATCCGCTCACCGAACAGAAACCAGCCGATCAGCACCGCAAACAGGATCGAACTTTCGCGCAGGGCCACCACCAGCGCAATCGGCGCCTGCACCATCGCCCAGACCACGATCGAATAGCCCAGATACGAGGTCAGTCCGGCCAGGCTCCCGCGCCAAAGCTCGCTCGCATCCACCCGCAGCACCCCCGCGCCCCTGAGCGCCAACACCACCGGCAGATACATCGCTGCTGCCGCCGCCAGCGCCCAAGCGACGAACAGCACCCCGTCTCCCAGCAGTCGCGCCCCGATGCCGTCTGCAATCGAATATCCCGCCGTGGCCGTGGCCGAGACCAGCGCAAAGGGCACCAGCCGCCGGCTCTCTCCGCTGGTGAACACGCCGCGCGCCATCAGCAGGATGCCGAGCCCCAGGAGCAGCACGCCCGCCACCTGTATCCCGCTCAGCCGGTCCTCCAGCACCAGCGCCCCCGCCCCCAGCACCATCAGCGGCGCAGCCCCCCGGGCGATCGGATAGACCCGGCTCAGATCCCCATGCGCATAAGCTTGTCCCAGCGCCAGATAATACACGGTGTGAAGCACCCCCGAGGCCAGGATCCACCCCCGGACCTCGGTGCCGGGAAGCGGATGAAAGGCCGCCACGACCAGCCCGATCAGGCCATTGGATACCACCACCAGGATCATCCCGGTGAGCTTGTCGCCCCCGGTCTTGACCATGGCGTTCCAGGTCGCATGCAGAAGCGCCGAGCCCAGCACGGCAAGAAAAACCGCCAGGCTCACCCGCTCCCCCTTTCATCTTTCCTCAAATACTCCCGCCGGAGGCATGAAATCCTCACCCCAGCGCCGCATCGCAGCGCGCGCAGGTGCCCGGATGCGCATGCGTGCCCACATCCGGCAGGATCTTCCAGCAGCGCTGGCACTTCTCGCCGGTGGCCTTTTCAAAGACCACGCCCACGCCCTCCACCTCCGGCAGGCGAAAGGCTTCGGCCGGGATCGGGTCGCCGGTCAGCGTCACCGCCGAGGTGATGCAGATATCGGCGAAATCCACCGATTTCAGCGCCGCCAGCACGCTTTCGTCGCGCACATGCACCACCGGCGCGGCTTCGAGCGAAGCGCCGATCACCTTGTCGCGCCGCTGCACCTCGAGCGCCGCCGTCACCACCCGGCGCACCTTGCGGATCTCGGCCCATTTGGCCGCGAGCGGCTCGTCGAGCCAGTCCGCCGGGGTGGCAGGGAAGTCCTGAAGATGCACGCTGCTCTCCTCGCCCGGATAGCGCTCGAGCCAGACTTCTTCCATGGTAAAGGCGAGGATCGGCGCCAGCCATGTGGTCAGCCGCTCATGCAGCAGGTCGAGCACGCTGAGTGCCGCGCGCCTGGTCGGATCGTCCTCGGTGCCGCAATAGAGCGCATCCTTGCGGATATCGAAATAGAAGCTCGACAGGTCGATGGTGGCAAAGGTGAACACCGCCTGCCAGACCGCCTGAAAGTCGAGCTTGCGGTAGCTTTCGCGCACATGGTGGTCGAGCTCGGCGAGCCGGTGCAGCACCCAGCGTTCGAGCTCTCCCATCTCGGCGGGGGGGACACGATTTTTCGCAGAAAAATCGCCGAGGCTGCCGAGGATGAAGCGCATGGTGTTGCGCAGGCGGCGGTAGGAGTCGGCGACGCCCTTCAGGATCTCGTCGCCGATGCGCTGGTCGGCGCTGTAATCCACCTGCGCCACCCAGAGGCGCAGGATATCGGCGCCGTATTGCTTGACCACTTTTTCGGGCGCGATGATATTGCCGAGCGATTTCGACATCTTCATGCCCTTGTCATCGAGCGTAAACCCGCAGGTCATCACGCCGCGATAGGGCGCGCGCCCGATCGTGCCGCAGGCTTCCAGCATCGAGGAATGGAACCAGCCGCGGTGCTGGTCGGTGCCTTCCAGATAGAGGTCGGCGATCCCGTCGGCGCTGCCATCCTCACGGTCGCGCAGCACGAAGGCATGGGTCGAGCCCGAATCAAACCACACGTCGAGCACGTCAAATACCTGTTCGTAATCGTCCGGGTCGGCGGCATCGGCGATGAAGCGCTCTTTTGCCCCTTCCGCATACCAGCAATCGGCGCCCTCGGCGTCAAAGGCTTCACGAATGCGGGCATTGACCGCTTCATCCTTCAGCAGGAAATCCGGGTCGGTGGGCCTTGCCCCCTTCTTCACGAAGCAGGTCAGCGGCACGCCCCAGGCGCGCTGGCGCGAGAGCACCCAGTCGGGGCGTGCCTCGATCATCGAATAGAGCCGGTTGCGCCCGCTTGGCGGGGTCCAGGTGACCAGCTTGTCGATCGAGGTCAGCGCCCGCTCGCGGATGGTCTTGCCATAGGTATTGTCACCGCCGGGCTCGGCGTCGATGGCGACGAACCATTGCGGCGTGTTGCGATAGATCAGCGGCGCCTTGGAGCGCCAGCTATGGGGGTAGCTGTGGGTGATGCGCCCGCGGGCGATGAGCGCGCCCACTTCCACCAGCTTGTCGATCACCGCGCGGTTGGCATCGCCCTCCCAATCGTCCTTCTTGGGCTTGTCGCGCAGGATCTTCCTGCCGCCAAAAAGCGGCAGGTCGGGCCGGAAAGAGCCGTCTTCAAGGATGTTGTAAGTCATCGGCAGGCCGTATTTCAGGCCGATCTGGTAGTCGTCATCGCCGTGGCTCGGGGCGGTATGGACGAAGCCGGTGCCCGCATCCTCGGTCACATGGTCGCCGGGCAGCATCGGCACGTCGAAATCCCATTCGCCATTATCGGCCGCGCCCCGCAGCGGGTGGGCCAGCGTCAGCGCTTCCAGCTCCTCCACCGACACATCGCGCAGGCGTTTCCACATGGAGGGCTCAAGGCGAGCGGCTGTCAGCGCCTCTTCGGCCAGCGCATCGGCGAGCAGGTATTTGTCGCCCGCCTTGGCCCAGCTTTCTTCCGGCGTGCCGGTGATTTCGTAAAGCCCGTAAGAGATGGTCGGGCCGAAGCAGACGGCGCGGTTCTGCGGGATGGTCCAGGGGGTGGTGGTCCAGATCACTACTTGGGCAGTGTCGAGATCGCGGCTGTCATGAAAAATCCCATGGTCGTCTGATCCAGACCCCGGCACCTTCAACAACCTTTTGGAGTTTCTTCCAAGTGACAGCTTAAGCTCGCTATCGTGTTTTACAATTGGGAACTTCACCCAGATCGTGTGGCTCTTGTGGTCGTGATACTCGACCTCGGCCTCGGCCAGCGCGGTCTTTTCCACCGGCGACCACATCACGGGCTTGGAGCCCTGGTAGAGGGTGCCGTTCATCAGGAATTTCATGAATTCATCGGCGATCACCGCTTCGGCGTGAAAGTCCATGGTGAGATAGGGATCGTCCCACTTGCCGGTGACGCCAAGGCGCTTGAACTCCTCGCGCTGGATGTCCACCCACTTCTCTGCGAAGCGGCGACATTCCTGCCGGAAGTCGATCACCGGCACCGCATCCTTGTCCTGCCCCTTGGCGCGGTATTGCTCCTCGATCTTCCATTCGATCGGCAGGCCGTGGCAATCCCAGCCCGGCACGAAGCGGGCGTCATGGCCGAGCATCTGGTGGGAGCGCACGACGAAATCCTTGAGGATCTTGTTGAGCGCGTGGCCGATATGCAGGTGGCCATTGGCGTAAGGCGGGCCGTCATGGAGGATATAGGGCGGCCGGTCCCCGGCGCGCTCGCGCAGGCGGTCATAGACGCCGATCCGTTCCCAGCGCTCGAGCCAGCCGGGCTCGCGCTTGGGCAGGCCGGCACGCATGGGAAAATCGGTTTCGGGCAGGTGCAGGGTGGATTTGTAGTCGGGCATTTCCGGGGTGTCAGGCGTGTCGGCACACATGTCGGGGCTCATTCAGTCGGGGAAATCTGGGGGGAGCGGCGCGGGGCTTCCA
>JALTZY010000099.1 GCA_027045905.1 Paracoccaceae bacterium | reverse complement strand
CGAGGACTATAACGAAAACCACCCGCGCTCGGCCCTCAAATGGCGCTCGCCACGCGAGTTCCGAAGGGCTCAAACCGAAACCGCTTAGCTGTCCGGTGAAACGGGGGCAGGATCAGGGGCAGCGCCCTCCTTTATCCCTTCCCGGGCCGAGGACCGCCCTGCCTGCATCAGGACGTTTCGCACCGCTCCCGAGGCAGGGCCTGTCAGAAACGCGCCAGGACATCTCAAGATTTCGCGCACTTCATTTCGCGTATTTCCCGGGAACCTCTGGCTCAGGCCGCTTGCAGGATGCCTTATCTGGATCTGGCCTGGCGTTCCAGCGACCTGATCGCCTGCGTCCGGCCGAAGGCCGTGCGGGCAGAGTGCAGGAGGGTCTCCCGGTCGGCTTTCAGGGCTGCCAGTTGCGTGTTCAGCCGGGCTTTTTGCTGACGGCACCACTGCAGCCACCTGAAATGATTGGCCAGGCCGGCAGGTGCATGATTGTCAGGTGAGAAGGCGTGCGCGCTTTCGTCCAGCGCTCGTATTTCGTCGCGGAGTCGCTGCTCATCGCGTGCAATGCGCGCCAATGCGGCAAGCTCGGCCTCCAGTTTCATTTCGCAGATGGCGCCCAGGGTCTTCAGATGCCGCGCTTCCTGTTTCATCGGTCATGCTCCCGGATCGCCCTCCTTGCCCGCCGGCGCATTGCTTCCGCAAATCGAATGGCGGCAGCCACGGCCTCGTAATGCTCGGGGTGAACCTCCTGACCGATATCGACCACGGCGAAGATGGCCCGTGCGGTCGGTGGGTCGCGATGAATCGGGACACCGGCTTCACTGGCGATCTCGCGAATGCGCCGGGCGACTTCATCCGTACCCTTGGCCACACAAACCGGTGCACTCCCGGCAAGGCAGCTCCATTTCAGGGCAACCGCATAATGGGTCGGGTTGACCACGACCACATCCGCTCCGGGAACATCCGTCAGCATCTTGTTCATGGCGATTTCGTATCCCTTCTGGCGGCGCTGGTTCTTTATATGGGGGTCTCCTTCATTCTGCTTCGTTTCATCCATCAGTTCCTTGTGCGACATTCGGTTCTTGCGCAGATACTCCTGCCTTTGCCACAACAGATCGATGCCACCTATGGCGGCACTGATCAGCAACACGATGAAAAGAAAGGAAATGCAGAGCCGGAAGAGGGCTCCCGTGGCCATGACGGGCTCCATGGCGATGGTTTCGATCAGCCCCGGCAATTGCCGCCAGAGAAACAGGCCCAGGATGAGCGAATAGATCGTCAGCTTGGCAAAGCTCTTGGCAAATTCGAAGAGGCCGGAGCGGCCGAACTTGTTCCTGGCGTTTGCCAGAGGGGAAATCCGGCTCAGTTTCGGCGAGAGCTTCTCTGGTGCCACGACGAAACCGCGCTGCGCCAGGAGCGACAGCAATGTGGCCAGGGCCGGCACGAGGAACCAGGGAAGCAGCGCGAAGTTCCCCTGCGCCAGGACGCCATCCAGCATCTTTCCGCGCGAACCGCCGAAAACGGCCTTTGCCGTCTCGGGAGCATGGGCGATCAGCCCCGCCATGTGTCCCGTGAAGGTCGCCAGTGCCGTGCCGGACAGGGCCATGGAGACGATCAGGAATCCTCCGTAGCCCGCTGCCGTGTTGAGATCCGTGGATTTGGCGACATCCCCCTTCTTGCGGGCATCGTCGAGCTTCTTCTGTGTCGGCTCGTGTTGCTTGTCTTCGTCTTCCGGCCCGGCCATCACGGCGCTCCGAACGGATCGAGCAGGAAGCCGTTCAGGGCTTCGGTCCAGACGGACAGCAGACGCGGCATGGTCAGAGCCAGCAGGATCAGCCCACCGGCGGTAATTGCCGGAGCTCCGACGAAGGCGACCATCAGTTGCGGCATGGCCCGGTTGATGACCCCTGTGGCCACGTTGTAGATCAGCGAGGCGACCACGAAAGGCGCTGCCAGGGAAAACGCCAGACCAAAGCCGCGCGCCACGCTGGCAACTCCCCAGCGCATCCAGCTGTCGGGCTGTGGAAACCGGCCGGCGGGCAGGATATCATAGGATTGCAGAAAGGCTTCGGTCAGTCGCACATGCAGACCGAGGCTGACAGAAAGTGCCAGCCCGGCCACTACCATCAGGTGCCCCATGGCCGGAGCGGGCTCGACCGAGGTGCCGCCGAACAGCTGGGAAAGCGAGGTAGATTGCGCCGCGATCGCCCCGGCGACCTGCAGGGCAATGACAAACAGGCGTACCGCTATCCCGATGCCCAGACCCGCAATCGTTTCGCTCACCAGATATTGGTGCGAACCGCTTTCTATCACCGGCAGCAGGGCAGGTGCGGCGGCGGGGGCGACAATCAGGGTAAATGCCAGGGTGATCGCCAGCCGCACCCGCATCGGAACCGATTGCTCGCCAAAGGCCGGCAGAAGCGCCATCGCCGCTCCGATCCTCAGGAACACAATGAAACCGACCATCATCGTCAAGCGGGAGAACGACAGAATTTCCGCCAGTTGCGCATTCATGGGCTGACCATCCCGACCAGAGAAGGGCGGGCATCGGTACCGATTTCCTCAAAGGAAAGCACGGGATTGACGATGCCTTTCGCCGTCAGCACCGTCCGCAGGAAGCGGCGGCGCTGGGTCGAGGTAACCAGCGCGGGATAAATGCCTGTCTCTCCGGCTTTGGCTATCTTCTCGGCAATGGCGCTAGCCAGGCGGTTGAAGTCATCTGGCGGCAGGGCTACGTCGCAATTTCCGCGATCGCCCTCGACCTGATAGGCGCTGAACCTTTCCTCCCATTCCGGTGCCAGTTGCACCAAAGGCAGGGTGCCATCTTCGCGGCGCAGTTCCGCAACCAGTTGAAAACCGAGCCTCTGGCGGACATGCTCGCAAACCCCTTCCGGCGTCTGATAGACGGCACGGCCCTCGGCAATCGCCTCCAGGATCAGAGGCAGGTTGCGGATCGAAACCCGCTCTTCCAGGAGCAGGCGCAGGACCGTCAGCAGAAGGTCCATGGGCACCTTATCGGGGATCAGTTCATCCAGGAGCTTCTGATTGGCCTCGGCCCGGGCCGGGTCCGACAGGTTGACGAATTCTGCAAGCAGGCGGCGCAGGGATTTCAGGGTCAGCAGCCGCGGGAAATTGCGCTTGATCACCTCGAGCAGGTGAGTCGCCAGCACTTCCGTCGGCGTCACGATAGTGCATCCGTCCAATGCCAGCCGCTCCTGATACTCGGGGTCCACCCATCTGGCCGCCGCCCCATAGACGGGCTCCCGGACATCAGTCCCGGGTGGCAGGTCGAGTTCCTTGCCGGTCAGGATGGCCAGCACCTTGTCGGTCTGCAGTTGATCCCTTGCCTGCTCGACGCCCTGTATCTTTATCAGATAGGCGCCCGGGGAAAGAGCCGTGTTATCGGTCATACGGATCTCAGGCAGAATCAGGCCAAACTTCGTCGCCACATGGTTGCGCATGCTGGTTATTCGCGCATCCAGACCCGTAGAGGGATCAAGCACCATGGGAACCAGGTCGGGCGCGAACTCCACATGGATATCGTCTAGATCAAGCATGTCCCCCAGGGAATCCGTCGGCGCAGATGCTTCCTCGCCGCCGATCTCCCTCTCCTCGGATTCGGCCCGGGCCTTTTGCACCTGGCGCCCCCACATGGCAGCCGCGCCCAGCGCAATCGCCCCGGCAAGGAACGGGACGAAGGGCAGGCCCGGAACAAGTGCGAAAAGGACCATCAGGACCGCAACCGTCACAAGTGCCGCGGGATAACGCCCCAGCTGGGAAAAAAGCGCCGTATCCGTCGAGCCCGTAGCCCCCCCTCTCGCCAGCAGCAACGCCGATGCAATCGAGATGATAACAGCCGGAATCTGGCTGACCAGGCCGTCCCCGACCGTCAGAATGGCATATGTTTCAAATGCCTTTCCCAGTTCCATGCCGTGAAGCGCGACGCCGATGGTCAGCCCCATGACCAGATTGAGCAGGGTGATCAGCAAGCCGGCAATTGCATCGCCCTTCACGAATTTCGAGGCGCCGTCCAGCGAGCCGAAGAAAGTCGTCTCCGCCTGCTCCTTCTCGCGCCGGCGCTTGGCCTCCTCATGGTCGATGGCACCGGCCGACATGTCGCTGTCGATCGCCAGTTGCTTGCCGGGCATCCCATCCAGAGCAAATCTGGCCCCGACCTCCGCCATTCTGGCCGCACCCTTGGTGATGACGATGAAGTTCACGATCAGCAGGACGCCGAACACGACCAGCCCCAGGAACACCGACCCGCTCATCACGAAACTCGCAAAGCCTTCGATCACCTCGCCGGCCGCTCCGGTTCCGGTATGACCCTGACCTATGATCAGCTTGGTCGAGGACACGTTCAGCGACAATCTCAGCATCAGAGATGCCAGAAGAATCGTCGGGAAGACGGAGAAGTCCAGGGGCCGCTCGATAAAGAGCGTGACGGTGAACATGAGAATTGCCAATGCAAAGGAAACAGCCAGGCCGATATCCAGGACGAATGCCGGCATCGGCAGTATCATCATCGTGATGACCGCCATCAGAGCCAGAGCCAGCAGGATTGTCGGCTGAAAGATCGTTTTCAGACTCAGGTCCACGCGCCAGCCCTCAAAGGATCTCTCCGAGCCCAGCGCCCGGCCGACACGGGATCTGCCCCTCGGGTTTTTTTCCGCAAATCGTCCGTTTTCATCATTCGTCGCACTTCTTGCTGACTCTGCTCATGTCGTTTTAAGGGAAATTTCTTTACAAAAAGTGTCCGACAGGGCGAGAGCCGATCTGCCGGTATTCCTGCCGGAATCCGGATGCCATCTCGGGATCTGGTGCAACCTTGCTTTCCACCCCCAGGGTCAGAACCATGGAATCCATTGATAAAACAAGGTTATCTTGTGCCTGTATGAGGATAGCGAGGACAGGATCGGTCAAGATATCTGACCTGCCCCCCGTTGGTCCCTCATTCATAACGAGAGTCTGCGGGTTTGGTTTTCATAATCTGCGGTTTCGGTTCGGGCAAGCGCGCCGGGCGCGGAGCCATCGGATAGCTCAAGCGTCCGGCGC
>JALTZY010000098.1 GCA_027045905.1 Paracoccaceae bacterium | reverse complement strand
CGGGCCGATACACCCGCTGGCGGGGGCAAAGTCAAGTCCAAGGCGCCCCTGCCGGTCGGCGCCTTTTGCGCGAATCCTCCGAAAAAGGTTAATATGACCCTGCAACAAGTGGGGAATCACCAACCCGCACGGAGGGGAGACACGGAAAACGCATGGGAGGGGGCCGCCATGTGGGAGCGACTTTTGGACAGGCTGATGCGCCGGCTGGTGCGCGAGGGCGATCTGCAGATTACCATGCCCGGGGGCGAGACACGGCGCTACGGCGACGGGCGCGGCCTTTCGGCGGCGGCCACCATTCATGACCGGAGCACGATCCGCCAGCTCGTCCGCGCTCCCGACTTGGGGCTGGGCGAGGCCTATATGGACAGGCGCCTGACCATCGCCCAGAACGATCTGGAGGGTTTCCTGGCCCTGCTCGGGCGCAATGTGATGCGCTATGGGCGCGGCCGGCTGTCTGTGGCCGCGCGCGGCCCGGCGCGGCTGCTGCGCCATGTGGCCCAGTTCAATCCGGTCCCGGCCGCCCGGCGCAACGTCCGCCACCATTATGACCTGTCCAATGACTTCTACCGGCTGATGCTGGACAAGGACATGCAGTACAGCTGCGCCTATTTCGCCGACGATGCGATGACGCTGGAGCAGGCCCAGGCGGCCAAGAAGCACCTTATCGCCCGCAAGCTGCTGCTGGAGCCGGGGATGCGGGTGCTCGATATCGGTTGCGGCTGGGGCGGCATGGCGCTGACGCTGGCGCGTGATTACGGCGCGCGGGTGACCGGGATCACGCTCAGCGAGCGCCAGCTGGAACTGGCGCGGGCGCGGGCCCGCGAAGCCGGGCTGGAGGGGCAGGTGGAGTTTCGCCTGCAGGATTACCGAAAGGTCGGCGAGACCTTCGACCGGGTGGTGTCCGTCGGCATGCTGGAGCATGTGGGCGTGCCGCATATGCGCACCTATTTCAACCGGGTGCGCGACCTGCTGGCGCCGGACGGCGTGGCGCTGATTCACACGATCGGCCGCTCGACCCCGCCCAGCGCCACTTCGCCCTGGCTGCGCAGGTACATCTTCCCCGGCGGCTATATCCCGGCCGTTTCCGAGGTGATGCCGGCGATCGAGCGTGCCGGGCTCCACCTCGCCGATCTCGAAGTGCTGCACGGCAGCCATTACGCGCGCACGCTGGCGGCCTGGCGGGCCCGGTTCGAACAGCACCGCGAGGCGATTCGCGCCCGTTTCGATGACCGCTTCCTGCGCATGTGGCGCTATTACCTGGGACTCTCGGAAACCGGCTTTCGCGAGCTTGGCATGGTGGTGCATCACTACCAGCTGGCGCGCGACCGGAGCCGGATGCCGACAACCCGTGCCTACCTGCTGAGCTGACGCGCCCCCGGATTTCCCGCGCAAATTCACCTCTCCCGCGTCCTGCCCGAATTTTTGCAGAAAATTCGCCCCCCCCTTGCGCCTGTCCCCCTGCTCGCTATAACCCACGACAATTTGCATCTTGGGGGTCGCGATGCCGAAAAGAACCGATATTTCCTCGATCATGATCATCGGCGCGGGACCGATCATCATCGGCCAGGCCTGCGAGTTCGACTATTCCGGGGCTCAGGCCTGCAAGGCGCTCAGCGAGGAAGGCTACCGGGTGATCCTGGTCAATTCGAACCCGGCCACCATCATGACCGACCCGGAGCTTGCCGACGCCACCTATATCGAGCCGATCACCGCCGACGTGGTGGCGCGCATCATCGAGAAGGAGCGCCCCGACGCGCTCCTGCCCACCATGGGCGGGCAGACCGGGCTCAACACGGCGCTCGAGCTTGACGAGCGGGGCGTGCTCGAGAAATTCGGCGTCGAGCTGATCGGCGCCAGGCGCGAGGCGATCGAAAAGGCCGAGGACCGCAAGCTGTTTCGCGAGGCGATGGAGCGGCTGGGGATCGAGAACCCGCGCTCGGCCATTGCCAGCAGCATGGACGAGGCCATGGCCGCGCTCGACGAGATCGGCCTGCCCGCGATCATCCGCCCGGCCTTCACGCTCGGGGGCACCGGCGGCGGAGTCGCCTATAACCGCGACGAATACGAGCATTTCTGCCGCACCGGGCTCGATGCCTCCCCCGTGAGCCAGATCCTGATCGACGAAAGCCTGCTCGGCTGGAAGGAATACGAGATGGAGGTGGTGCGCGACATGGCCGACAACGCCATCATCGTCTGCTCGATCGAGAATATCGACCCGATGGGCGTGCATACCGGCGACAGCGTGACCGTGGCGCCGGCGCTGACGCTGACCGACAAGGAATACCAGCTGATGCGCACGCACTCCATCAACGTGCTGCGCGAAATCGGGGTCGAGACCGGCGGCAGCAACGTGCAATGGGCGGTCAACCCGGCCGACGGGCGCATGGTGGTGATCGAGATGAATCCGCGCGTCTCGCGCTCCTCGGCGCTGGCCTCCAAGGCCACCGGCTTTCCCATCGCCAAGGTCGCCGCCAAGCTCGCCGTGGGCTATACGCTCGATGAGCTCGACAACGACATCACCCGCGTCACGCCCGCGAGCTTCGAGCCCTCCATCGACTATGTGGTGACCAAGATCCCGCGCTTTGCCTTCGAGAAATTCCCCGGCGCCGAGCCGGTGCTTTCCACCGCCATGAAAAGCGTGGGCGAGGTCATGGCGATCGGCCGCAGCTTCCACGAAAGCCTGCAAAAGGCGCTCGCCAGCATGGAAAACGGCCTCACCGGCCTCGACGAGATCGACATCCCCGGCGCCCCGGACCGCGCCGCGCTCACCAAGGCGCTCGCCGTGCAGTCGCCCGACCGCATCCGCATCATCGCCCAGGCCATGCGCCACGGCATGAGCGATGACGACATCCACGCCATCACCCGGTTCGACCCGTGGTTCCTCGCCCGCATCCGCGAGATCGTCAGCGCCGAAGCGCAGCTGCAGCAGGCCGGCCTGCCCGAAGACGCCGCCTCCCTGCGCGCGCTCAAGATGATGGGCTTTACCGACGCCCGCCTTGCCGCCCTCACCGGCCAGAGCGAAAGCGAGATCCGCCGCGCCCGCCTGGCGCTCGGCGTCACCGCCGCCTTCAAGCGCATCGACACCTGCGCCGCCGAGTTCGAGGCGCAGACGCCCTACATGTATTCCACCTACGAGGCGCCGATGATGGGCGAGGTCGAGTGCGAAGCCCGCCCCAGCGCGCGCGAAAAGGTGGTGATCCTCGGCGGCGGGCCGAACCGGATCGGCCAGGGGATCGAGTTCGACTATTGCTGCTGCCATGCCTGCTTCGCGCTCACCGATCAGGGCTATGAGACCATCATGGTCAATTGCAACCCGGAGACGGTCTCGACCGATTACGACACCTCCGACCGGCTCTATTTCGAGCCGCTCACCTTCGAGCATGTGATGGAGATCCTGCGCGCCGAGCAGGAGGCGGGGACGCTGCACGGGGTGATCGTGCAATTCGGCGGCCAGACCCCGCTGAAGCTCGCCAATGCGCTGGAGGAGGCGGGAATCCCGATCCTCGGCACCACGCCGGACGCCATCGACCTGGCCGAGGACCGCGAGCGCTTCCAGGCGCTGGTCAATGAGCTGGGGCTCAGGCAGCCGAAGAACGGCATCGCCTCCACCGACGAAGAAGCCCTTGCAATCGCAGAGGAAATCGGCTTCCCGCTGGTGGTGCGCCCGTCCTATGTGCTGGGCGGGCGGGCGATGGAGATCGTGCGCGACATGGAGGGCCTCGCCCGCTACATCTCCGAGGCGGTGGTGGTCTCGGGCGCGAGCCCCGTGCTGCTCGACAGCTACCTTGCCGGCGCCACCGAGGTGGATGTGGATGCGCTCAGCGACGGCGAGCAGGTCCATGTGGCCGGCATCCTCCAGCATATCGAGGAGGCGGGCGTGCATTCGGGCGACAGCGCCTGCTCCCTGCCGCCCTATTCTCTGCCCGAGGAAATCGTCGCCGAACTCAAGCGTCAGACCGAGGCGCTGGCGCTGGCGCTCGGCGTGGTCGGGCTGATGAACGTGCAATTCGCGCTCAAGGATGGCGAGATCTACCTGATCGAGGTGAACCCGCGCGCCAGCCGCACCGTGCCCTTCGTCGCCAAGGCCACCGACAGCGCCATTGCCTCCATCGCCGCGCGTCTGATGGCGGGCGAAAAACTCGCGGACTTCACCCATCGCGGCCCCTATCCGGCCGATGCCACCCCCGGCACCCTGCCCATGGCCGACCAGTTGAGCCTCGCCGACCCGGACATGCCGTGGTTCTCGGTCAAGGAGGCGGTGCTGCCCTTCAACCGCTTTGCCGGCGTCGATACCCTGCTGGGGCCGGAAATGCGCTCGACCGGCGAGGTGATGGGCTGGGATCTCACCTTCCCCCGCGCCTTTCTCAAGGCGCAGATGGGCGCCGGGGTGGCGCTGCCGGAGGGCGGGGCGGTCTTCCTTTCGATCAAGGATGACGACAAGGTGCCCGCGCTGGTGGAAGTGGCGAAATCTCTGCAGGATCAGGGCTTCGAACTGCTGGCCACCAGCGGTACCCGGGACTTCCTGGCGGCGAACGGGATCGAAAGCCGCCGGGTGAACAAGGGATATGAGGGCGGGCGCACGATCGTTGACATGATCAAGGACGGCGAGGTGGCGCTGGTGATGAACACCACCGAGGGCAGGCAGGCGGTCGAGGACAGCCGCGCCATGCGCGCCGCTGCTCTCGCCGAAAAGGTGCCCTATTTCACCACGCTCGCCGCCGCCCATGCCGTCGCCTTCGCCATGAAGGCACGCTCGGAAGGTGCGCTGGAAGTGCGCGCCCTGCAGGGGGGGCAGGGGGGATAGGCCCCAATAGGCCCCGAGGGGATACAGGCCCTTCGTCTTTCGCCGGGGGCATGCGGCGCGGCGTAGGGCCGGCTCCGCTCCGCCCGATCTCGCACGGGTCATCCCGGAAACGCTCCGTGAAGGGCAATGGGGCGGGCCGGCTGGCGACGCGTGGTTTATGGGTCTACGCCCTACAGCCCTTACAGCGAAAAGGAAATGCCGCAGCCGCAGGCGGAGGCGGCATTGGGGTTCTCGATCACGAAGCGCGCGCCGATCAGCTCTTCGCTGAAGTCGATCACCGCCCCGGCGAGGAAGGGCAGCGACACTTCGTCCACCACCACCTTCTCGCCGCCGCCCTCCAGGACCAGGTCGCCCTCGGCCGGCTGATCGAGGCTGATGTCGTATTGAAAGCCCGAGCAGCCCCCGCCCTCGACGGCGATCCTGAGCGCCTTGCCCTCGGCGCCGGCGCCGATCTCGGCGAGGCGGGCAAAGGCGCGCTCGGTGACCTTGGGGGGCAGGGTGATGTCCATGGCTTCTTCCTTCCGTTCGCGAGATGCAATATAGGCAGGCAGGGGGCGGGCAACAAGGTGACCAGATGACCGCAGAGAGACGGGCGCCATATGCGAGCGATCCGCGTCAGAGCCGCGGGCGGCTCTACCGGGAGGCAGAGAGCGCCTTTCGCTCGCCCTTTCAGCGCGACCGCGACCGGATCATCCATTCGAGCGCCTTTCGCCGGCTCAAGCACAAGACCCAGGTCTTCGTCGAGCATGAGGGCGATTACTTCCGCACCCGGCTGACCCATTCGCTCGAAGTGGCGCAGGTCGCGCGCACCATTGCCGGGGTGCTGGGGCTCGACGAGCACCTGACCGAGGCGATCGCGCTGGCGCATGATCTGGGCCACACGCCCTTCGGCCATACCGGCGAAGAGGCGCTGGACCGGCTCATGGCACCCCATGGCGGCTTCGATCACAATGCCCAGGCGGTCAGGATCGTGACCTCGCTCGAGCGCCATTATGCCGAGTGGGACGGGCTCAACCTCACCTGGGAGACGCTCGAGGGGCTGGCCAAGCATAACGGCCCGGTCACCGGCCCCCTGCCGCTGGCGCTGGCCGAATACGATGCGCGCCACGACCTCGAGCTTGCCAGCCATGCCGGCGCCGAGGCGCAGGTGGCCGCACTCGCCGACGACATCGCCTATAACAACCACGACCTGCATGACGGGCTGCGCGCGGGGCTGTTCACGGTCGAGGATATCTGCGCGCTGCCGATTGTCGGCCCGGCCTTCGCCGAGGTGGACCGGCGCTGGCCGGGGCTCGAGGCCGGGCGACGGCGCCACGAGGCGCTGCGCCGCGTCTTCGGGGCGATGGTCGAGGACGTGCTCGCGACCTCGCGGGCGCTGCTGGCGGAAGCGGCGCCGGGCTCGGTCGAGGCGATTCGCGCGCTGGGCCGCCCGGTGATCCGCTTTTCGCCCGGGCTCTGGGAAGAGCTGCGCCAGATCCGCGCCTTTCTGTTCGCGCGCATGTATCGCGCGCCTTCGGTGGTGGAGATGCGCGCCCGGGTGACGGGGGTGGTCGAGGAACTGTTTGCCGCCTATCTCGCAGAGCCCGTCCTGCTGCCGGCCGAATGGCGCGCGGACATTGACCGTGCGCCGGACGAAACCGCGCTGGCGCGGATCGTGGCCGATTACATCGCCGGGATGACCGACCGCTTCGCTCTGCAGGAACATGCCCGGCTGATCTGATGCGGGGCTGATGCGGGGCTGATGCGGGGCCGTGCGGGCGCTTGCCGACCGGTTTCCCCTCTCCGTTTCCTGCTTCCTTCCGGTGCCTTCGTCCGCCGCCTGCCGTTGCGGGAGCCGCTGGCCCGGGGGGCAGGGCCGTGGGTGCGGAATGGCCCGACGGGGCAGCCAAGACAGAACAGGCGCCCGCGGGCGCCTGTCCGTTTCCTTTCCATGCAGCTCGGTGCAGTCCCGGCCTGACGACCCCGGCCTGTTTCGCGAGGCTGCCGGCAGGTTGTCCGGGCGTGCCGCTCAGAGAGTGGCGGCCAGCACCACCAGAAGCAGCAGCGGGATGACCAGGCCCGGCGAAGAGCTGGAAGAAGCCTCTTCGACAATGATTTCCGGCTCGACCATCGGCGGCTCGTAATTGCCGGCCTGGGCAGTGGTAGCGGCCATCGAGACGGCGAGAGCAGCGGCAGCTGCGGAAGTTGCGTATTTCATGTTATTCCCTCGTTATACGTAAGCCGGATTTGGCACAGGTGGACATTACCTGCGGCATATATGGCTGTCAAACACCGGCAACCCTGTTTGTGGCGAAAAACACCCGCATTGTGGCTCAGTTGCGTCACTCCTGCAACAAAACCTTGTGGAACATGGGTTTTTCTGCCCCGGAACGGGTGATTCGCTGAGAGGGGAGGGCGCTGTGCGGCGAATCCTGTGCCGCTTTCGCGGCTCTTTGCCCGGCTTTCGGGCGCGCGGGCGTTGACCTCGGGCTCGGGCATGTTAAAGGTCGCGCGACATGTGCCAGGGGGATGCCCAGGGGGATGCAATGAACCTGTTCGGGGAAATACGCGACAACATCCTGAACGAGCTTGCGGCGATGATGCGGGAGGGCGCCCTGCCCGCCGGGCTGGCGCTGGAAAATGTCGCGGTGGAGCCGCCGCGCGATCCGGCCCATGGCGACATGGCCACCAATGCGGCGATGGTGCTGGCGCGCCCCGCCGGCATGAAGCCGCGCGACATCGCCGCCGCCCTGGCCGTACGTCTGGAGCGCAACCCGCGCATCGACAGCGCCGAGGTGGCCGGCCCCGGCTTTCTCAACCTGCGCCTTGCGCCCGAGACCTGGGGCGCGCTCATCGAGGCGATCCTGGCTGCGCCCGCCACCTATGGGCGCTCGCAGATGGGGCAGGGGCAGCGGGTCAATGTCGAATATGTCTCGGCCAACCCCACCGGCCCGTTGCATGTGGGCCACAGCCGCGGCGCGGTGTTCGGCGATGCGCTGGCCGCGCTGCTGGAATATTCCGGCCACGATGTGACGCGCGAATACTACATCAATGACGGCGGCGCCCAGGTCGATGTGCTGGCGCGCTCGGTCTATGAGCGCTACCGCGAGGCGCTGGGCGAGGCAGCCGAGATCGGCGAGGGGCTTTATCCGGGCGACTACCTGGTGCCGGTGGGCAGGGCGCTGGCCGAAAAGGTGGGCGCGCGCTGGCTCGGCGAGCCCGAGGAAGTATGGCTCGCAGAGGTGCGCGAATTTGCCATTGACGCGATGATGCGCCTGATCCGCGAGGACCTCGCCCTTCTGGGCGTGGAGATGGACAATTTCTTCAGCGAAAGGTCGCTCTATGACAGCGGCCGGATCGAAGCCGCCATCGAGGCCCTCAGTGCGCAGGGGCTGATCTATCAGGGCGTGCTGGAGCCGCCCAAGGGCAAGATGCCCGAGGAGTGGGAGCCGCGCGAGCAGACCCTGTTCCGCTCCACGGCGCATGGAGATGACGTGGATCGCCCGATCATGAAATCCGACGGCTCCTGGACCTATTTCGCCCCGGACATCGCCTATCATTTCGACAAGATTTCCAGGGGCTTCGACCAGCTGATCGATGTATTCGGCGCCGATCACGGCGGCTATGTCAAGCGCATGAAGGCCGCCGTCTCGGCGCTGTCGGGCGGCAAGGTGCCGCTCGATATCAAGCTGATCCAGCTGGTGCGGCTGTTCAGGGATGGCGAGCCCTTCAAGATGTCCAAGCGGGCGGGCAATTTCGTCACCCTGCGCGATGTGGTCGAGCGGGTGGGCGCGGATGTGACCCGCTTCGTGATGCTCACGCGCAAGAATGACGCGCCGCTCGACTTCGACCTTGCCCGTGTGCTCGAGCAGAGCCGGGACAACCCGGTCTTTTACGTCCAGTATGCCCATGCGCGGGTAAAGAGCGTGATGCGCCGGGCCGAGGCGGCGGGCATCACCCCCGGCGCGCCGCTGATCGAGGACGCCGCCGAGGTGACGCTGGCCAGGAAGCTCGCCGAATGGCCGCGCCTTGTCGAGATCGCCGCGCGCGGGCATGAGCCGCACCGGGTGGCCTTCTACCTCTACGAGCTCGCCAGCGACTTCCACGCGCTCTACAATCGCGGCAATGACCGTCCCCGGCTGCGCTTCGTCCAAGAGGGGGATGCAGCCGCCACATCGGCAAAAATCGCCCTGCCGCTTGCCGTTTCCATTGTAATTTCCGCAGGCCTTGGTATCCTTGGCGTGACCCCCGTCGAAGAAATGCGCTGAATGCTGAATAGCTGAGTATAGCTGAATACAGGCGCGCCGGCGGAGGGTGAGCAGTCGGGCACCCTGGCCCGTGCGGCTTTCGGGCCGGGCTCGGGGTGCGTGGAGAGGCAGGCCATGGCAGAGACGAACTGGGGCCCGCCCCCGGCCTATGGGGGCAATGCGGCAGGCGGGCAGGGACATGCCCCCGGCAGCGCGGATGCGCAGGCAGGGCAGGTAACGCAAGCGACGATGGAGACCGCCCCGGGCAGGGGCGCTACGGGCGGGGGCGCCATGGGAGGAGCGCCCGGGGCGATGCCCGCGTCCGGGTATGGCGGATATGGATATGGCGGATACGAAGGCGGCTTCGCTCCGGCTTACGGGGCCGGCGCGCCGGGAGTGCGGGGAGCGCCGCCGCCGCACGGGCCTGACCCGGAGGCGCCCCCCGAGCCCCCGGAGGCAGCGGGCGGGGGGGTGCTCAATATCTTCGCCGCCGGGCTGTCCCTGGTCCTGCTTGCGGGGCTGGGGGTCTGGGGCTACCGGCTGGCGGTGCGCGATGTGACCGGGGTGCCGGTGGTGCGCGCCCTCGAAGGGCCGATGCGCGTGCAGCCCGAGGGCCCGGGCGGCGAAGAGGTGGCCTATCAGGGTTATTCGGTCAATGCGGTGCAGGGTCAGGGCGGGGTGGCGCCTCCGCCCGACCGGCTGGCGCTGGCGCCGCCCAATGCCGGGCTGGCTCCCGAAGATCTCGCCGCGCCCCCCGGGGCGAGCGTCTCGGCCCTGGCGGTGGACGGGAGAGGCGAAGAGGCGGCGGGCGCGCATACCGATGGCGTCGCTTCCGGCTCCGTGGCCGCCGCCCAGCCGGTGCCGCGCCCGGCGGACATGGCGGACATGGCGGAGACGGATGCGCGGTCCGAAGCGCTGGCCCTGGCCGAGGAGATTGCCGCCGGGAGCGAACCGCTCTCCGATGTCACCGCCACCTCGGCGCCCGCGGGAGAAGCCACCCTGCGCGCCGCCGACCGGATCGTGGCCGAAGTGGTGAATGCGCCGCAGGTGATCCCGGCCAGCATACCGGGGGTGGCGCGTTCGCCGCGTCCGGCCGCCCGTCCGGCGGATCTGGCGGTGCAGGTGGCGGCATTGCGGACGGGGGAAGGGGCGCTGGCTTCCGCGGCCCCGGCTTCCGAGGCGGTGGAGATCGCCGCCGCCAGCCTGCCGCCGGGCACCCAGCTGGTGCAGCTTGGCGCCTTTGACAGCCCCGAGGTCGCCCGCGCCGAATGGGACCGGCTGGCGGAGCGGTTCGCGGATTATTTCGTCGGCAAGCAGCGCCTCGTGGTCGAGGCCAGCCAGAGCGGGCGCCGATTCTGGCGCCTGCGCGCGGCGGGCTTTGCCGATCGCGCCGATGCGCGCCGCTTCTGCGTGGTGCTGAAGGCCGCCCGCGCGCCCTGCATCCCCGTGGTCACCCGCTAGGTGGCGGCCCCCGGTGCCTATATCTTCGGCTGTGCGGGGCCGGTCCTGTCGGCGGAGGAGGCGGCGTTTTTCCGCGCGTGCCAGCCTTGGGGCTTCATCCTGTTTGCGCGCAATGTCCAGGACCCGGACCAGCTGCGTGCCCTGACCGGGGCGCTCTGCGAAAGCGTCGGGCGCGAAGCCCCGGTCTTCGTCGATCAGGAAGGCGGGCGGGTGCAGCGCCTGCGCGCGCCGTACTGGCGCGAATGGCTAGACCCGCTCGACCAGGTGGCCCAGAACCGCCGCCAGGCCGCGCGCGCCATGTATCTGCGCTACCGGCTGATCGCAAGCGAACTTCGCGCCGCGGGGATCAACGCCAATTGTGCCCCCGTTGCCGATATCGCCCGGGCCGAGACCCACCCGGTGCTCAGGAGCCGCTGCTACGGCGAAGACGTGGTGAAGGTCGCCGAAATCGCCGGTTCCGTGGCCCAGGCGCTGCTCGATGGCGGGGTGCTTCCGGTGATCAAGCACATGCCCGGCCAGGGCCGCGCCAGCGCCGACAGCCATGCCGAGCTTCCCCGGGTGCGGGAGCGCTACAAGACCCTGCGCTGGAGCGATTTTCTCGCCTTCGAGCCCTTTGCCGAGATGCCCATGGCGATGAGTGCCCATGTGGTCTATGAGGCGATCGACCCTGCCCGCCCGGCCACGCAATCGCCGGCGGTGATGGGGATGATCCGCGAGGAGCTGGGCTTCAAGGGGCTGATGATGAGCGACGATCTGTCGATGCAGGCGCTTGCCGGCCCGCTGGGCGCGCGTGCCTCGGCGGCGCTGGCGGCGGGCTGTGACGTGGCGCTGCATTGCAATGGCGAGATGGCCGAGATGGAGGCGGTGGCCGCGGCCTGCGGACGGCTCGAAGGCGCGGCGCTGGGGCGCGCCGAGCGCGCGCTTGCCTTTCGCCGCGCGCCGCTGCCCATTGACATCGAGGCCGTTGAGGCCGAGTTTCTGGCCCTGATGCATGGACAGACGGGCCGGATGAACGAGGATGGCTGAGGACGATTTCCGAAGCGACGCGCTGTCGGTCAGCGAGCGGCTTGCGGCCGAGGCGCTGATCGTCGATGTGGACGGTTTCGAAGGCCCGCTTGACCTGCTGCTCACGCTCAGCCGCACGCAGAAGGTCGATCTCAGACGCGTCTCGGTGCTGCAACTGGCCGAGCAATACCTTGCTTTCATCGAAAAGGCCCGCCACCTGCGGATCGAGCTTGCGGCCGATTACCTGGTCATGGCCGCCTGGCTCGCCTTCCTCAAGTCGCGCCTGCTGCTGCCCCCGGAGCCCGGCGACGAAGGGCCGTCGGGCGAGGAAATGGCCGCCCACCTGGCCTTCCAGCTCGAGCGTCTCGCGGCCATGCGCGAGGCCGCCGCGCGGCTGATGGCGCGCGACCGCAAGGGGCGCGACTTCTTCGCCCGCGGCGCCCCCGAGACCGTGACCCGCAAGCGCGAAGTGCGCTATCAGGCGACGCTGCTCGACCTGATGCAGGCCTATGCACGCATCCGCACCAGGGACGAATTCCGCCCCTTCGTCATGGACCGCGAAGCGATCATGACCATGGAGCAGGCGCTCGAGCGGATGCGCCCGCTGATCGGCTATGCCGGCGAGTGGACCGACCTCACCGCCTACCTCCCCGAGGGCTGGCAGCGCGACCCGGCCCGGCGCCGCTCGGCCATGGCGGCCAGTTTCGCCGCTTCGCTGGAGCTGGCCAGGGCCGGGCTGATCGAGATAGAACAGCGCGAGACCTTCGCCCCGATCCGCATAAGAAAGGCGCGCCAATGAGCGACGAGATGGAGCAGCCCGAAACGGGCGAGGAGAGCCTGTTCGACGCCCCGCCCATGGGCGAGCAGGAGCGCATGGTCGAGGCGGTGCTGTTCGCCTCGGCCGAACCGGTCAGCGTGGCCGAGCTTGCCGAGCGCCTGCCGCATGGCTCCGACCCGGCCGAGGCGCTGGTGCATTTGCGCAAGCGCTACGAGGGGCGCGGGGTGCGGCTGGTCAGGGTGGGCGATGGCTGGGCCATGCGCACCGCGCCCGATCTCGGCTTTCTGATGCAAAAGGAGAGTGTCGAGACCCGCAAGCTCAGCCGCGCCGCGATCGAGACGCTTGCGATCATCGCCTATCACCAGCCGGTAACGCGCGCCGAGATCGAGGAGATCCGCGGCGTCTCGGTCAGCCGGGGCACGATCGACCTGCTGATCGAGATGGAATGGATCCGCTTCGGCCGCCGTCGCATGACCCCGGGCCGGCCGGTGACCTTCGTGGTGACGCAGGAATTCCTCGATCATTTCGGCCTCGAAAGCGCGCGCGATCTGCCGGGGCTGAAGGAACTGCGCGCCGCGGGGCTCCTCGAAAGCCGCCCGCCGCCTGGCGCCATGCCCGGGCCCGGGACGGAGGAGCCGGAGGAAGAGGCCCGCGAAGGCCAGTCGGAGCTGTTCGAGGATTGAGGATCGGGGCGCTCCGGGGCCAGGGCAAAACGCCTCGATGAGCTTCGGGTCGCCGCTCAGGCCGGTTGGGAAACCGGCCTGGCCAGGCGCAGGACGATGAAGCCGAGCACCGCCGAGATGGCCGAGCCGACCATGACGCCCAGGCGCATCTGGTTGATCAGGTCGTGATCGTCGAAGCTGAGCGAGCCGATGAACAGCGACATGGTGAATCCGATCCCGGCCAGGAGAGAGATGCCATAGACATGGATCCAGGAGGCCTGGGCGGGCAGGCGGGCGAAGCCGAAGCGCACCATCAGGAAGACCGCGCCCAGAACCCCGGCCTGCTTGCCCAGGAACAGCCCGAGCGCGGCGCCCAGCGGCAGCGGCTGGGTCAGGTCGCTCAGCGCCATGCCTTCGAAGATGACCCCGGCATTGGCAAAGGCGAAGATCGGAACGATCAGGTAGAGCACATAGGGGGCGAGGCCGTGTTCGAGCGACAGGAGCGGAGATTTGCCGAACTTGTCGCGATAGGGGATGAACAGGGCCATGAGCACTCCGGCGATGGTCGCATGCACGCCGCTCTTGAGCACCAGCACCCAGAGGATCGTGCCCAGCAGCAGGACCGGCGCCACCCGGTGGGTGCCGCGCAGGTTCAGCCAGAGCATCAGCGCCAGAGGCGCCAGCGCATAGGCCAGGTACTCCACCTGCAGGTTGGAGGTGTAGAAGAGCGCGATGATCAGGATCGCGCCGAGATCGTCGAGAATGGCCAGGGTGAGGAGAAAGACCTTCAGCGAGGCGGGCGCGCGGCTGCCGACCAGCGCCAGGACGCCCAGCGCGAAGGCGATGTCGGTGGCTGCGGGAATGGCCCAGCCGCGCAGGGTTTGCGGAGAGTTCCAGTTCAGCGCCACATAGATCAGGGCGGGCAGGGCGATGCCGCCCAGCGCGGCGATGCCCGGCAGCATCACGTCACGCGGGTTCTTGAGCTTTCCGTCCACCAGTTCGCGTTTCAGTTCCAGCCCGATCAGGAAGAAGAACACCGCCATCAGCCCGTCATTGATCCACAGGATCAGTGGCTTGGCCAGGCCGGTCTCGCCGATCGAGATCTTCAGATAGGTGCCCAGCACCGTTTCGTAGGTGGGGCCCAGAGTGGAATTGGCGACCAGAAGGGCCGCCACCACGGAGGCCATCAGCAGCATTCCTCCGGCGGCTTCATGTCGAAAGAGGCGGTCAATGGCGCGCAGCAGGGGCATGTCTTTCCTTTTCCTTTCCGATGTCCGGTGTCAGATGGGCAGATGGCCGGGCGGTTTCAATACCGTCATCCCCTGTTTGCGCTAACGACGCCGTCAAGGCAACCGGCAAGGCAAAAGATACAGGCCGGCAGCGGACATGTGGCGGGAAATGACGGGGAAACCGGCAGGGAAACAGCGGCGACGGACCGCGGCACCCATGGCCGGCTGCCTGCCCCGGGGCGGATATCGCCCGGAGGCGAGCGCGCCGACCTCAGTAGCGGTGCTGGATCAGAAATATTCGATACAGGCAGCTTGGAGAGGTTTTTGGTCCTTTCACGTCCCATTTGTGTATGAAAAGTGCAAGTCTGCCGTGCCGCCACCCGAAAGACGGGCGATTTGCCGGTGCTTTCGCCGCGCCGTCCCGCCGGTGTCGAGCTCCGGCGATGGCGGGTGCGGAGCGCGGATTTCGGCCCCGGGCGGGCGCGCATCTTCGCCGATGCGGTTTGAGACTGACAGGGCCGTGCAGAGGCGCTATCCTGTCGCCATGTCGATCTGGCGCCGCATATCCGATGCGCTGGGCGCGCTGAAGGCGGGCGAGAGCCTGTCGGAGGTCTTTGCCCATCTGCGCACGCCGCCCGAGAAGCGCGTGGGTTTCGCCATTGCGGTGATTGCGCTCGGCGCCAAGATGGCCAAGGCCGACGGGCTGGTGACGCGCGACGAGGTGGCAGCCTTTCGCGAGGTGTTCACCATCCCCGAGGGCGAGGAGAAGGCGGCGGCGCGGCTGTTCAACCTCGCCCGGCAGGATGTGGCCGGCTTCGACCAGTATGCGGCGCGCATCGCGGCCATGTTCGGCCGTGACGATCCGGCGCTGTGCGACCTGATGGAGGGGCTGTTTCACATCGCCATGGCCGATGGCGAATATCACCCGGCCGAGGACGATTTCCTGGCCCGGGTGGCGGAGATCCTCGGCTTTGACGAATCCCGCTTTCGTGCCCTGCGCGCCCGCTTCGTGCCGGATGCGGCGCCCGATCCCTACGAGGTGCTCGGGGTCTCCCCGGATGCGCCGCTCGAGGAGATCCGCAGGATCTGGCGGCGCGAGGTGCTCGAGAGCCACCCGGACCGGATGCAGGCGCGGGGCGTGCCCGAAGAGGCGGTCCGGCTCGCCGAAAAGCGTCTGGTGGCGCTCAATGCCGCCTGGGAGGAGATCCGCGCCCGGCGCGCCCCCGCCCCGGAAGCCGCACCGGAGAACGAGCCGGCGTGATGCGCCTTGCCACCTATAACGTGGAGTGGTTCAACGCGCTGTTCGACGACGAAGGCCGCCTGCTCGAGGACCGCGGCTGGTCGGCGCGCCATGATGTCAGGCGCGCCGAGCAGATCGCGGCGCTGGGCCGGGTCTTTGGCGCGCTCGATGCGGATGCGGTGATGGTGATCGAGGCGCCCGATACCAGCCGCGGGCGCGATGGCGTGCGGGCGCTGGAGAATTTCGCCGCCCGCTTCGCCCTGCGCGCGCGCAAGGCGCTGATCGGTTTTGCCAACGACACCCAGCAGGAGATCGCGCTGCTCTACGACCCCGACGTGATCGAGGTGCGCCACGACCCGCGGGGCGCGCCCACCGGCAAGGCGGGCCGCGCCGATGCGCCGCGCTTTGACGGGGTGTTTCGCCGCGATGTGGATGTGGACGCGGCGCCCGAGCGGATCCGCTTCTCCAAGCCGCCGCTGGAAGTGGCCGCGCGCCTGCGGGCAAGCGGCGCGGCGCTGCGCCTGATCGGGGTGCATGTGAAGAGCAAGGCGCCCCACGGCGCGCGCACGCCCGACGAGGCCATGCGCATCGCGATCGAGAACCGGCGCAAGCAGATGGCCCAGTGCATCTGGCTGCGTCAGCGAATCGAGCAGCACCTGGCGGCGGGCGATGATCTGATCGTGCTGGGCGATTTCAACGACGGGCCGGGGCTTGACGAATACGAGCGCCTGTTCGGCCGTTCCGGCATCGAGGTGGTGCTGGGCGAGGGCGACGGGGTGCGCCTGTGCGAGCCGCATGCGCGCATGGCGCTGGGCTCGCCGACCGGTGTGCGGCCGGTCTCGGCGCGGTTCTGGATCCGCGAGGAGCGGCGTTACTTCCAGGCGCTGCTCGATTACATCATGCTCTCGCCCGGCCTGTGCGTGCGCGCGCCCTGCTGGCGCATCTGGCACCCGTTCGACGACCCGGCCTGCTACCGGGACCGGGAATTGCGCGAGGCGCTGCTGGCCGCATCGGACCATTTCCCGGTGACGCTGGACCTTGACATCTGAAGGGATTTCCGAAGGGGAGGGCAGGGATTTGAAAATCCCTGCCCGCGCTCCCATATATTGGCCATGAAACACGCATTGTTACTGACCGCCATGCTGGTCGTGGCCCCCGTCGCCTCCGCTCCTGCGCTGGCGCAGGACGGGAAGAGTGAGCTTTCGCGCGGGGCGGAAATGCTGCGCGAGGGGCTGGGGCTGATGCTCGAGGGGATGCTGGAGGAGATGCGCCCGGCGGCGGAGGACTGGGCGCGGGGTTGGGCCGAACTTGTCAGCCTGCTGGGGGATTATTCGGCCTATGAACTGCCCGAGATCCTGCCCAATGGCGACATTCTGATCCGCCGCAAGCACCCTCCGAGCCCCGGAGACAGGCCCGACGCTGACGCGCCCGCGGGCGATATCGACCTGTAGGCCGGGTATTTTGGGAAAGCCCGCGCGGTGGTGCCGATTTTCCGAGAAACCGGGGCCGGGAGGCGAGGGGGCCGAACGCCTCCGGGATATTCCCGGATGGTGGTGAACAGAGGGCGAACACGAGATCCTGCGGAAGGAAACCCTCCGCTGCCGTTGCCTTCACATCTCCACGACCGCCTCGGCCTCCAGGGCACGGGCCAGGGCGGTGAAGCGCGCCTGGGCCACTTCGCCAAACAGATCGCGCGCCGCCGGCTGCACCCGCAGGCGCAATTCGCGCTTCCTGGGCCGCCAGTGCAGTTCGGCCTTGTCGGTCGGGTGGCTGACCGCGAACATGGCGCCGAAGCGCATCGCCTTTCCCAGGACCTCGGCCCGGTGCATGTCGCGCGCATCCAGCAGGGCGAACAGGTGCTCGTGGCCGCTGGCCGTGCGGCTGTTCTTGTAACGATACATCAGCGTCAGCCCGAGAAATACCCGCTCGGCATGGGTCAGCCCGCCCAGATTGGCGCGGGTGGCGTATTCGAAGCAGACTTCGTGGCGGAAGTCGGGATGGGCCCGCCAGGAGACGTCGTGCAGCAGGCAGGCGGCCTTGACCAGGCGCTTCTCGGACGGGCGGGCGGATTTGTAAAGCGGCTGCAGGAACTTGTAGAGCGCCTTGCCGAAGCCGGGCATGCGCGCATCCTTGGCCTCGGCGAAATGGCAGGCCTCGATCAGCGGGTCGCGCCGGCGCAGTTCCTCGGGCATCTGCTCGTAGAGCAGCCCTTCGCGGATGCCGTAGGAGGAGACCGCCACCTCTTGCGGGCGAAATCGCTGCATCAGCGCCTGCAGCACCAGTGCGGCGACCGGCACCAGGGCCATGCGGGCGGCGGAAGTGCCGGTGCGGGCGCGCAGGGCGTCGAGGTCTTCGCCGGCAATCCAGCGCAGGGTCGCGGCCAGCTCGCGCGGGCGCATCCGGTATTCGTGCAGCACCGGCAGCGGGTAGTTGCGCCGGAGCATGTCGAGCCGGGCTATCGCCCGCCAGGAGCCGCCGACCAGGAACAGGCGCCCGGGGCGCGTCCCCATCTGCTGGGCAAGCCCCTCCACGACGCCGGCAACATGACGCCGGAGCCCGGCCTTGCCGCCCCTGACCCCTGCCAGCTTCAGCGGCCCGAGTGGCGAAGTCACGCGCTTGCCCACCGCGCGCCCGGATACCTGCGCAAGCTCCATGGATGAACCGCCGATATCACAGACCAGCCCCTCGGCTTCGGGCCAGCCCAGGAGCACCCCCTGGGCCGAGAGCCGCGCCTCCTCGGCCCCGTCGATCACATGGATCCGCAGGCCGGTCTCGCGCGCCACCTCGGCGCAGAAATCCGCCCCGTCCGCCGCCTCGCGCACGGCGGCGGTGGCAACGGCCGTGAGCGGTGGCAGATCCATCCCCTCGGCCAGAAGGCAAAACCGCCGGATCGCTGCCAGCGCACGCCGGCACCCCTCGGGATTGAGCACGCCGCTCTCGGGCAGCCCGGCCCCCAGGCCACAGAGAATCTTTTCGTTGAAGAAATAGGCCGGACTGCGCGCCGCCCCGTCAAACACCACCAGGCGCACCGAGTTGGACCCCACATCCACCACACCGACCCGCGACAGCGCCCGGGAAGCGGGGCTCTCGAATATGGGGCGCCCGAACGGCCCCCAACCCTCCACGCTGCCAGAAGAAGTATCCACCAAGCTGTCCTCCCGGATGGTTCATGGCCTTATAACAATCCCCGACCTCCCTGTAAGCCCGCGCCCTTTCATCTTTCTGAAAATACTCCCGCCGGAGGCACGATTTTTCCGCGAAAAATCGCCCCCGCGCTCAGTCCCGCGAATGGGTCAGTTCCGGCACATCCCTCGCCCCGGCGGATCCGCGCCCGGAAAGCGACGGGTTTTCCATGAAGAAGCGGTGGCAGGAAAACGGGTTCTCCAGCCCTTCCAGATCGGCGCGCGCAAAGCTGCCATCGGGAGACATCACCCAGCTTTGCGCCACATCGGCGAGGTTCGCGGCCATGATCTGGCTCATGATCTGCGCCTTGACGGTGGCGTTCTTCACCTCCACCAGGGTTTCCACCCGCCGGTTCAGGTTGCGCCCCATCCAGTCGGCCGAAGAGATATATACCCGTGCCTTTTTCGCCGGCAGGCCGTGGCCGGCGCCAAAGCAGACGATGCGCGAATGTTCGAGGAAGCGCCCGACGATCGACTTCACCCGAATATTCTCGCTGAGCCCCGCGATCCCCGGCCTCAGCCCGCAGATGCCGCGCACCACGAGGCTGATCTTGACCCCGGCGCGGCTGGCTTCATAGAGCGCGTCGATCACGTCTTCCTCGATCAGCGAATTCATCTTGGCCCAGATCGCCGCGGGCTTGCCGGCGCGGGCCTGTTCGGCCTCCTGGGAGATGCGCTCCAGAAGGGTTTCCTTGAGGTTCACCGGCGAGACGGCGAGGCGTTCGAGCCCCTCGGGGGGCGCGTAGCCCGAGACGTAGTTGAACACCTTGGTCGCGTCGCGCCCCAGCGCCGCATCGCAGGTGAACAGGCTGAGATCGGTATAGATGCGCGCGGTGATCGGGTGATAATTTCCGGTGCCGAAATGGCTGTAGGTCACGAGCTTGTCGCCCTCGCGGCGCACCACGGTCGAGATCTTGGCGTGGGTCTTGTACTGGATGAAGCCATAGACCACATGCGCGCCCGCGCGCTCGAGGCGGCGCGATTGCAGGATGTTGGCGGCCTCGTCGAAGCGCGCCTTGAGCTCGACCAGGGCGGTGACCGACTTGCCGAGCTCCGCCGCCTCGCAGAGCGCACTGACGATGGGGCTGTCGCGGGAGGTGCGGTAGAGCGTCTGCTTGATCGCCACCACGTCCGGGTCGCGCGCGGCCTGCTGCAGGAAGCGCACCACCATGTCGAAGGTCTCGTAAGGATGGTGCAGCAGCATGTCCTTCTGGCGGATCGCTGCGAACATGTCGCCCTCGTGGTCCTGCACCCGCTCGGGTACGCGCGGGGCGAAGGGGGGCCAAAGCAGGTCGGCCCGCTCGTCGAGCACCAGTTCTGAGAGGTCGGCCATGCCGATCAGCCCGTCCACCTCGACGATCTCCTCGTCGCGCACATGCAGTTCGCGCTTGATCATCTTCAGCAGCGCCGGCGGCGCGCCGGCGGTGATCTTCAGCCGCACCACCTCGCCGCGCCGGCGCCGCTTGAGCGCGGTTTCGAATTCGCGCACCAGGTCCTCGGCCTCTTCCTCCACCTCGAGGTCGCTGTCGCGCAGGATGCGGAAGGCACAGGAGCCCCTGAGCGCATAGCCCGGAAACAGCCGGCCCACATATTCGAGCAGCAGATCCTCGAGCGGCAAAAAGCGCGCCACCCCCTCGGGCGAGGGCAGGCGGATGAAGCGGGCGATCTGCTGGGGCACCGGCAGGAGCGCCTTGAGCCGGCGCTTGTCGCTGATGCGCTCGAGCTGCAGCGCCAGCGAAAAGCCCGCATTGGGGATGAAGGGAAATGGGTGCGCCGGGTCGATCGCCAGCGGCGAGAGCACCGGAAAGACCTGCTCCAGAAAGGCGCGGTCGAGAAAGGCGCGGTCCTCGTCGGTCAGCGTATCCGGCGTACAGAGCGATATCCCCTCGGCCTGCATCAGGCTGGTCAGGCGCTCGAACACCTCCTGCTGGCGGGTCATCAGCCGGCGGGCATCGGCGTGGATCAGCACCAGCTGTTCGGCCGGGGCGAGCCCGTCGGCGGCGGGGGTGGTGACGCCCTCGCGCACCAGTTCGCGCAGGCCCGCCACGCGCACGGTATAGAATTCGTCGAGATTGGTCGCCGAGATCGACAGAAAGCGCAGCCGTTCCAGGAGCGGCACGCGCGGGTTCTCGGCCTCTTCCAGCACCCGCCAGTTGAAGCCGAGCCAGCTCAGCTCGCGGTTGTAAAAGCGCTTCGGCCCGGCGAAATCCGCCTCCGGCAGGCGGCTGGCGGGGGGGAAATCGGCGTGGAGGAAATCGGCGATGTTCGCCGGGCTGGTGGCGGAAC
>JALTZY010000097.1 GCA_027045905.1 Paracoccaceae bacterium | reverse complement strand
GCGCCGGACGCTTGAGCTATCCGATGGCTCCGCGCCCGGCGCGCTTGCCCGAACCGAAACCGCAGATTATGAAAACCAAACCCGCAGACTCTCGTTATGAATGAGGGACCAACGGGGGGCAGGTCAGCGAACGCGAGGGCATCGCGCCCTCCTACATGACCCGTGTCATGCGCCTCACGCTTCTCGCGCCTGATATCGTCGAGGCGATCCTGGATGGCACACAGGGGCCGGAGGTGGCGCTGGGGCGGTTGCTGGAGGGGTTTCCGGTGGAGTGGGAGGGGCAGCGACAACGAATGTCATTGGCGACCGAAAATTAAGGGGCAGGCCTCGGCCTGCCCCAATGGTGTGGATCTTTCGCCTTATCGCGGGAAAGACCACGCCGCTTCCTCTGCTAGGAATTCCATTATAGGCTGAGTCGTGCAGCTTAATCAAGTCCGTGGAGGAGGTAGGTATAATGTATCGCTTTGCATTTGATCTGGGGTCCGGGTCGCTCGGCTGGGCTGTATTCGAACTGGATAAGGAGCAAAGGCCCGTTCGGCTCGCAGATATGGGCGTGCGCATTTTTCCGACCGGGCGCGATCCGAAGTCGCATGAGTCCAACGCCGCCGGGCGCCGTCAGCCCCGCCAGCAACGCCGTCAGATCGACCGGCGCAAGAGGCGTCGCGCGCGCCTGGAGGGGCAACTGGTGGCAGCCGGGCTTATGCCCCCGCGTGAGGATGGCACCGGGAGAGCCGACTTCTTCGCCATCGGCCCCTATTGCGCCCGCGCCCGGGCCGCGCGTGGGAAATGCTCCCTCTACGAGCTTGGCCGCGCCATCTGGCACATCTCGAAGCATCGCGGCTTCAAGAGCAATCGCAAGGCCGATCGTGCGAATGCGGAAGAAAGCGGCAAGATCGGCCCGGCCGCCGCCGCTCTGCGTGAACGTCTGGCTGAGGCGGGCGCGCCCACCTATGGCGCCTGGCTGGCTCGGCGCCATGCGGGTCATCTGCCGGTGCGCATACATCTGGGCAATGACAAGGGATATGATTTCTACCCTACCCGCCAGATGCTCGAGGACGAATTCGATCATATCTGGCGGATGCAGGCCCGCCACCACCCGGAACTGACCGACGAGAAGCGCGATGCCATCCGTGACACGGTGTTCTTTCAGCGCCCGCTGAAGCCGGTTCTGCCCGGACGCTGCACCTTCTTCCCCGAGGATTTCCGCCTGCCCAAATGGCACCCGCTGGCGCAGGAATTCATCATCCTCGGACAGATCAACGCGCTGCGGATATTGGGCGAAAGCGGCGAACAGGCACTTGACCTGACCGCACGCCATCTGCTGGCGCGTCATCTCATGGCCGGCAAGAAGCTGACATGGAAAGGCTTGCGCAGACTGCTCAAACTGCCTTCGGACAGCGAAATCAACCTCGAAAATGGCGGGCTCAAGGAACTTGCCCACAACCAGACCGCCTCTCGCTTGGCAGTTGGGACAAGGAGCAAGCCGGGGCCGCTCGCTGGCCTGTGGGAGACTTGGGATGAGGCCCAAAGGCTGTGCCTGCTGGAAATTCTCGATACGGCCGAAAACCCGGATGAAGCCATTCGCCGGCTGATGGACGAATGCGCTCTGGAGCGCGAAAGGGCGGAGGCCGTTGAAAAGATCGCCCTGCCGGACGGTCACATCATGCTCGGGAAGCGCGCCGCGCAGGCCATTGTGCAGGTGATGCGCGAAGAGGGTGTTGTTTACAGCGATGCGGTGAGCCGGGCCAGCGAGCGTGGCCTGTTTGGCGAAGGGGTGATGATCCATCACTCCGATCTGCGCCCCGATGGAGACCCGGGCCTTGATCGTCTACCCCGCTATAACGAACTGCCCGTGCTGCAGCGCATGATCGGCACCGGCACCGGCAACCCGGAGGACCCGCCCGACATCCGCTTCGGGCGCATTTCCAACCCGACCGTGCATATCTCGCTCGGCCAGTTTCGCCGGGTGATGAACGCTTTGATCGAGCGCTATGGCAAACCTGCGCAGGTAGTGATCGAGGCCACCCGCGACATGGCCAAATCAGCGCGCGAACTGAACGAGATCAAACGCACGATCAAGCAGAACACCCGGCAGAATGATAAATGGCGTGAAGAACTGCAAAAAGCTGGTATTCGACCGACCTACAAGGAGTTGCTGAAACGACGCCTCTGGGAAGAACTCGGAAAGAGCAACAGCGACCGGATCTGCCCCTATACCGGCCGTCCGATCTCGCTTCATCAGCTACATTCGGATGAGGTCGAGATCGACCACATCCTGCCCTTCGAGGATACTTTCGACGACAGCCCGGCCAACAAGACGGTCTGCTTTCGCGCGGCCAACCGCATCAAGGGCAAGCGCGCACCGGCTGACGCGTGGACCGGCGAGGAGCTCACCGCGATCATCGACCGGGTGAAGGCATCGCCCGGCCTGATGAAGAAGAACAAGCACTGGCGCTTCCTGCCCGGTGCGCTGGAAAAATGGCAGGAGGACCGTGCTTTCGAGGACCGCCAACTGCACGCCACCGGCTATCTTGCCCGCGTGGTGCGCGCCTATGCCGAGGCGCTGTTTCCCAGGGACGGCACGTCCAACATCTGGATGCCCGTTGGCCGCATGACCGCCATGATGCGCCGCCGCTGGGGCATATACCTGCCCGATCACAACGCCAAGACCCGCGACGACCACCGCCATCACGCGCTGGATGCGGCGGTGATCGGGGTGATCGACCGGCGCATGATCCAGCAGCTTCAGACCTATGCCCGCCAGATCGGCGCAGAGGAACTCGACCGGGTGCTGCCCGCCCCACCCGAGCCGTTCGAGGACTACCGCGACCAGGTGATGGAACGGGTGCGGCGCGTGCAGGCCAGCCACCGCCCGGATCATTCCGCCAGCGGCCGCCTGCACGAAGACACCGCCTATGGGCTGATCCGCGATGTGCCCGAGAACCAGGCCGCCCGCACCATCGGCAATCTGGTGGTGCGCAAGCCGGTGATTGCGCTGAGTGCCAACGAAATCGGTCAGGTGCGCGACGAGAAGATTCGCGAAGAGTTGCTGAGGGCCACCGACGGGGTGCGCGGCGACAAGAAGAAGCTGCCCGAAGCTCTCGCGGCCTGGAGTAAAAAGACCGGCCACCGGCGGCTGAGGATCATCAAGCCCGCCGAGAACGCGCGCCCTGTGTGCGACGCTCAAGGCCGCCCCTACAAATGGCTGGTCCCGGATGGGGTGGCGTGGATGGATATTCTCGAGGATCCGGATGGCAGATGGTTTCACCACGCTGTTGATATCTGGGCGGCACAGTCCGGGAATGCGCGCGACTGGCGCACGGAATACCCTGATGCCCGCTTCATCATGCGGCTCTACAAGAACGACACGATCCAGCTGTTCGATCTGGGCGATGACGGCAAGCCGATCGAGGGCAGCAACAGGATTAAGCGTATTCAACGCCTATCACCAAGCAACAGTGTTTTGTACCTGGTTGGTGTGAACGATGCGGGAGACTACCCGAAACGCCACGTCAACAAGGATGATCCGTTTCGTTGGGATTTCGCCAATATTGGCAAACTGAAAGCCCGCCGCGCCCGCCGCGTGCGAATCGACGAGCGGGGCCGGGTGCATACCGTCCCGCATGGAAAAATCTGAAACAACGGAGGCAGAACCGAAAAACAGGCCAGCCTGTCGGGCCTCACCTTGATGGAGGTCACAATGGTTGGACAGATACTCGAACTCACCCGCACCGGGCTCTGTGTGCACAAGCGGCGCGGCTTTCTCGCCATTGATGCTGATGGGCAGGAGGCCGGCCGCCTCGGGCTTGACGACATCGAGGCGGTGCTGAGCGCAAGCCCCGGGGTAATGTGGTCGAACACCGCCCTTGCCGAACTGGCGTCGCGCGCGGTGCCGGTCATGATACTGGAGCAGAACTTCGCCCCGGTGGCCGTTGTGCTGCCGCTTGCAGGCCACCACGCACAAGGTGAACGTTTCCGCGCCCAGGCCGCCGCGTCGCGCCCGCTGCGCAAACAGGCCTGGGCTGCCATGGTCCGCCACAAGATCGCCGCCCAGGCCGAGGCGCTCGAGCGGGTCGGGGCTCCCTCCGAACGGCTGCGCCGGCTGACGATGGCCGTGCGCTCGGGCGACCCTGACAACCGCGAGGCCCAGGCCGCGCAAGCCTACTGGCCGCTTCTCATGGGCAAGGACTTTCGCCGTGACCGCAATGCCGAAGGCGCCAATGCGCTGCTCAATTACGGCTATGCGGTTCTGCGCGCCGCCACCGCGCGCGCCATCGTCGCCGCCGGGCTGCACCCTTCCCTCTCCCTGCACCACCGCTCGGGCGGCGACGCGCTGGCGCTGGCCGACGATCTGATGGAGCCCTTCCGGCCAACCATCGACCTTGCCGTTTGCAGGCTTGTGCGGGGCGGCATCACCAGCGTCGGGGAGGCTCGCGAAGAACTGATCGCCTGCCTCAATGCCGATTTCCCGACGAAAAACGGTGCGACGCCCCTGTCACACGTGCTTCTGTATCTCGCCCGCAGCCTGGCCACTTCCTTTCTCGACCGCAAGCTGCGGCTCGATTTCCCGTCCCGCCCGCTGCCGGATGAAGTCGGGAGCATGGCCAATGGCTGAACGTTACACGCAACTGTCGGGGTATCGGATCATGTGGGTCTGGGTTCTTTTCGATCTGCCCGTGGGCACGAAGGCTGAGCGCAAGCGTGCCACGCGGTTTCGCAACGACCTTCTCGATCTCGGGTTCGAGATGGTCCAGTTTTCGGTATACTTGCGCCATGCTTGGAGCCGGGAAAAAGCCGAATCATATGCACGCCAGGTGGGCGAATGCGTGCCCCCCTCAGGCCATGTGCAGGTGCTGTTCTTCACTGACAAGCAATACGCACAGAGCAAGGTCTATCGTGGACGAGCGAAACCGCAATCACCGGACGAAAAACCGCGCCAACTTGTGCTTTTTTAAGCATTTCCTGACCGGAATCTCGACGCTGGATCCCAAGAAAACCCCCGCGCAACAACGGGTTGCGCGGGGTTTATCCTAGCAGAAGAAGCGGCGCGGCCAAACCCGGACCAGTATGGCTACGATC
>JALTZY010000096.1 GCA_027045905.1 Paracoccaceae bacterium | reverse complement strand
GGCGGAGGCGGCGCCGCCCCCGCCCCAGAAAGCGCGCCCAGAGGGAGGGGGGCGGCGCGGATCCGGTCATGGGCAGCGGCTCGGGCCTGAGTCTGCTGAAGACGAAGCGCGGAAAGATGCGCTCGCCCGAAGAACCGCAGGTGGCGCCCATCCGGTAGGGGTCGAAGGCCTTGACGAAGGCCGGCGCGGCCGGATCGTCCACATAGACGGTGCCGCACCAGGAGCGGCCGCGCACCTCTTCATACATGGCGCGGGCCTGGGCAAGGGCCGGTGCGAGGGAGGCTGGGCTGTCGGGCGGAGCGCCGGCATCGAGGTCCCAGACATGCCATTGGCCGCCGCTTTTCTCCAGCACCTCCCAGAGCGCATCGAACCGCTCCCAGGTCAGCACTCCCTGGAAGCGCCCCTGATAGGCGCGCCAGAAGGCGGTATCCGGGAGCGGGGGGAGGTCGGTCTGTGCCATGTTTGCGCCTCAGCAGCAGCTTTGTCCGCTCGCCGTGGCGGAGCAGCCGCAGGATTCGTCCTGGACAGCCGTTGCCTCCGCCGGTGGCTCCGCGCCCGCTGCGGCCTCGTCAAAGGCGTGGCTGAGCTTCTCGGCCGCTTCGTTGCGGATATGGCGGGCGATCTCGATCACGGTGGCGATCTGGCTTTCGGGCACACCGGCCTTGCGCAGGCGGGCAAGCTGGCACTGACCCATGGCCGGATGGTTCGCGGCGATGCCCGAGGCGAGCGAGACCATGGCGACGATGGAGGAATGGAGCGGCGGGGCCTCGTCGGCCCCGGCGCCGCTCGCGCCGCAGCAGCCGCTCATGACGCCAGCCATTCGGCGATCTTCTCGGGCGAGGGCACGCCGCCGGCATGGAGCAGCTTTCCGTCGAGCACCACGCCGGGAGTGGACATCACCCCATAGGCCATGATCTGCGCCATGTCGGTGACTTTCTCCACCGTCACATCCACGCCGGTCTCCCTGGCCCTGGCTTCGATCAGGGCGGCGGTGTTTTCGCAGTTCTTGCAGCCGGTGCCGAGCACCTTGAAGGTTTTCATCTGTGTCTCCGTTTGTCAGGCAGGTTTCAGAAGATCAGGTTGAAAAGCAGCCCCACCACCAGGATGCCCGTGCCTACCACGGCGATGAAGACAGCGATCAGCTTGCCCGTAAGTACCTTGCGCAGGATCAGCATTTCCGGCAGGGACAGCGCGATCACGCTCATCATGAAGGCCAGCACCGTTCCCAGCTCCGCCCCCTTGTCGAGCAGCGCCTCGATGATCGGGATCATTCCGGCCGCGCCCGAATACATGGGTATGCCCATGATCACCGCGGCGGGCACCGACCACCAGGCTCCCGAGCCCATGACCGCCATGACCACGGCTTCGGGCACATAGCCATGGATGAGCGCGCCCAGGGTGATACCGATCACGACCCAGATCCAGACCTTGCCCAGGATGTCCTTCACGCTCCTGATCCCGTCTTGGTAGCGTTCGACCATGGTCGGACGCTCTTCGGGGAGCGCGCCGGCGGCCTTGCCCGCATGTATCTCCCGTACCCAGCCCTGCAGCCAGGGCTCCAGACGAAAGCGGCCGATGACCCAGCCGCCGACGATGGCAAGTCCCAACCCGAAGATCAGGTAGGTCAGCGCCACCTGCCAGCCCACCAGCCCCCAGAGCAGCACCAGCGCTACCTCGTTGACCATCGGCGCGGCAATCAGGAAGGAAAAGGTCACTCCCAGCGGTACGCCCGCCGAGACGAAACCGATGAACAGTGGCACCGCCGAGCAGGAGCAGAAGGGAGTGAAGACACCGAGGCCGGCGCTCAGCACGTTACCCACCCCTTCGCGCCGGCCCGCCAGCAGGGTGCGGGTCTTCTCGGGACTGAAAAAGGAGCGCACTACCCCCATCCAGAAGACGATCAGCGCCAGCAGCAGGATCACCTTGGGCGCGTCGTAGAGGAAAAAGGCTATCGCCTCTCCGGTACGGCTGGCCCGATCCACCGGCAGCAGGCCGGTGAGCCACTCGGAAAGGTTCGGAAGCTGCCCGTAGACCAGAAACCAGCCGATGGTGAAGGCGCCGACGCCCAGGTGCCAGCGCCAGGGGGGTTCGGCGCGGATGGCGGGAGCGGAGGAGCCTTCTGGCCCGCCACAGCATTGACTTGCGCTGTGCTCACAGCACCGGGTGGTATCAGCGCTCATGCGGCGCTCCTTTCGTTATTGTCCGCATCGTCCGAACCTACCGCCATGATCGCGGCAAGGAGGGCATGGGTGTCCGGCGCAAGATCCGGGTTCAGCCGGTAGCGCACCCACTGGCGGTCGCGCCGGTCCACGATCAGCCCGGCTGCCCTGAGCGTAGCCATATGGCGCGACATGCGGCTCTGGCTGGCGCCAAGCCGCTCCATCAGTTCGCAGACGCAATACTCGCCTCCGCCCCACAGGATCCGCATTGCCCCCAGTCGGGTCGGCTCGGCCAGGGCGGCGAGGGTCCTTTCCAGCATCCTCAGCCCTCCCGGCCTGCGCCTCTGACACGCGTTTCTGCGCCCCATGCGCCCCATGCGCACGGGAGCGCGCTCGTCGGCCAGCGCCCCTTGCTCATGCTCCCCGATACGCAACTCATCTTTCCTGTCTCATCTTGCTCCCGGCACACGAACATCATGCTCATTTGCGCATATGCATGTAGGCGCATAACATGAAGTGCAATATAGAGCAAGCAAAATTGCTACTCCGGCCCGGCGGTTCGATTGCTGCCCCACAGCCATGCCGAACAGCGCCCCTGCCGCCGCCGTGGCGGCCATGGCGGCAACGCCCCAGAAGGTTGCCCGCGCTACCGCCCGCGCGACAGGCGCTCGGCCCATCCGGGCCGAAATCGCACCCAGAAGCGCCAGCGCTGCGATGGAGACCACCATGGCTACCCGCGGCAGCAGCTCGTGCGCGGTCAGCAGCACCTCGCCATGCGCCGATCCCGCCGAAGCCACTCCGACCACCAGGCTGGCGGTGGAGACGATTCCGTCATTGGCTCCCAGCACCGCGGCGCGCAGGCCGCCGGTGCGGGTCACATGATGCTGATCGGGGGGGCATGGCGCGGCCTTCTTGTTATGATTCGATCACTACCGGGATTCCCCGATCCTCTCCGTCCCGCCGGTTCCGGCTGCGGCTTCCGGGCGCGCGCATCCCCAAACCGCCTGCATCCGTGTCGCTTCCGTAGCCTTTCACCCCAGAAGCTCCGCCAGCACCAGCGCCATTACCGAGGCGGAATGCTCCATATCCTCTACCCCGACCCATTCGTCGGGCTGATGCGCAAGGTCCAGAATGCCCGGCCCGTAGGCGATGCAGTTCTTCAGCCGGCCGATCCGGTCTATATGCTTCTGGTCATAGGTGCCCGGCGAGACGACGTAATCGGGCGTCCGCTCCAGGACCTTTTCGATCGCCCGCGCGGTAGCGCTCACCACCGGGGCGGCGCGGTCGGTCATGGTGGGAATGACCTCGTGCATGTCGCGGATCTCGTATTCGAAGCCCGGCCGCTCGGCGCGGATCTTCTCGAGCATCCCGGTGACCTCGCGCTTGACCTCGGCGAGATCCTCCTCGATCAGGAAGCGCCGGTCGATTACCAGCCGGCAGCGATCGGCCACGCAGGGCGCGGGCAGGCCGGTATAACCTGGCTCGGGCTCGGGCTCGCCGCCGTGGATCGAGTTGATGTTCAGCGTCGATTGCCTGGCCCCGTCGGGCACTACCGGCATCTCGGTGCGCTTGGCGGCCAGGAGCGGAAACAGGCTGCGCTCCATCTCTTCCAGGACGGCGCCCATGTGGCGGATGGCGCTCTCGCCCAGAAACGGCATCGAGCCGTGGGCGATACGCCCCTTCGTCTCGATCTCGGCCCACCAGACGCCGCGATGGCCGAGGCAGATGCGGTCCTTGTTCAAGGGTTCGGGGATGATCACATGCTGCACCCGGGCAGGGTCGAACCAGCCCTTCTCCGCCAGCCAGGCAACCCCGCCGAAGCCGCCCGATTCCTCGTCCGCCGTGGCCGATATCTCCACCGCCCCCGCATGGTCCGGGTAGAGCGCCACGAATGCCTCGGCGGCGATAATCGAGGCCGCCAGCCCCCCCTTCATGTCGCAGGCGCCGCGCCCATAGATGCGCCCGCCCTCCAGTTCGCCGCCAAAGGGATCGCGGCTCCAGCCGTGACCGACCTCGACCACATCGTGGTGGCTGTTGAAGTGTACGCAGTCGCCGGGCCGCGACCCCTCGTGCCGCGCCACCATGTTCCAGCGTGGCCAGTCGGCGCTGTCGCCCACGGCTCCCTCGGCCCGGATCATCTCCACCCGCCAGCCCCGCCTGCCAAGCCTTTCGGACAGGAAGGCGCAGATCTCGCGGTATTTCTGCCCAGGCGGATTCAGGGTGGGAATGCGTATCAGATCCTGCGTCAGCGCGATCAGATCCTCGCGCCGGGCGGCGATTTCGGCAAGCAGGCGATCGGTCATGGCACGACGTTAAGAGCGTGACACCGGCTTGGCAAGGCTCTCCCGCTCAGGCCGGCCGGGCACGATCTGCGGCCTTCCGCAGTGGTATCTTGCCCGGGAGAGGAGCCGCTTTGCCCGGCGACCGGAGGATATCAGGATTCCGCTCCTGCGCCGTTATGCAGGCGCGGCCGATGGTGCCCGGGCCTAGCGGAAGATATTCTCCGGCACGTCCACATAGATATCCGCCTGGCTGGCGCCGGGGGCGCCACGCAGAACCGCGATGATCTCGCCATTCACCCGTACGATCCCGTCCTGACCGTCCTCGGACGGGCTCACGGACACGTCGGGCGTTCCGCTGGTTACCTCCGGGTTCAGGCTGATCCGCAGGAAATCCTCGCCCTGGGTGAAATCGGTAATCTCGGCATATCCGGTCCCGGAAGCGGAATCGTGATAGAGCCAGAAGGTATCGTTTCCGGCCCCGCCGGTGGCGGTATCGGCCCGGTCGAAGATCAGCGTGTCGTCGCCCTCGCCGCCATCGAGGGTGTCGGGGTCATTGTCGATATGCCAGGCGAAATCGCGCTGCTCGGCACGGACCAGCTCCTGGGCATTGCCGTAATGGTCCAGTACATCGTCGCCCGCGCCGCCGGACAGCGTATCGGTGCCGAGC
>JALTZY010000095.1:6711-21234 GCA_027045905.1 Paracoccaceae bacterium | reverse complement strand
AGGCCGATCTCGGCGCATGGCACGTCCACTACAACACCGAACGCCCGCATCCGGGATACAGAAACATGGGCCGCAGACCCATCGAAACCGTCATGTCGCTCGTCAGGCAAGAAGGTCAAGAATACAGATCACGGGCAAAATTCTCTAAATATCCATTAATACCAATACGTTAGATGTGCTGGCTGGGGTGGTAGGATTCGAACCTACGATACACGGTACCAAAAACCGCTGCCTTACCACTTGGCTACACCCCAAAGCGCGCGGGTCTTCCTACTGAATGTGCCGGACGGGTTCAAGTCCCAAATACCCGGGTACGGGAAATTCCCGGCGAGGGCCGGGCTATTCGCCCATGCCGTCGCGGTCGGGCAGATCGGTTCCGCTGTCGGCGGCGCGCTTGCCGTCCATCAGGCAGGCCGGTCCCGTTTCTTCGGCCCCCGCGCCCGCCATGCTCACGCCAAGGCCCCCGGGGGGCTGCCGCGCGGCTTTTCCAGGGCCAGTCTCACCGGTCGCGCGGCCTTGCCCCCCGCGCATCGGCACGCGAGCGCGGGCGCTCAGCTCGATATCTGCTCGCGCAGGATCGACGCCGTGAGCGATACCATCAGGTAGATGCCCGCAAAGATCAGGAAGGCCAGGATGGTATTCTCCAGGGCGCGCGGATAGGTGGCCTCGTCCGGGGCCACCGGGCGCACGCCCAGCTCCAGATAGCGGGTCTGCTTGTTAGCCTCGATGCGGGCGGTTTCAAGCTGCTGGAGCGCCTGCTGCATGAGCAGGATCCGGGTCTCCATGTTGGTCTGGGCCACGGCCAGCTTGCCCTGGATCGCGGCAAGCGAACCGTTGCCGCTGGCGCTGTCGCCTTCGGTCAGCTTGGCGCGCAATTCGGCGATCACCGCCTCCAGGCGCTGAATGTCGCCTCTGACGCCCTCGACCCGGGCCTGATTGGGGCGCGGGTTGGCCTCGAGCTGGGCCAGCTGCAGCTTCTTTTCCAGAAGCTGCACCTCGAAGCCGTTGATCTGACCCATGATGGCGGCGCTTTCGCTGGTGGCATCCAGCACTCCCATCTCCTCCTGCAGGCGCAGCACTTCCTCCTGGGCCGCCAGCATCTTTGCCTCGGCCTCCTCGTAGCTCTCGCGCGCGCCTTTCATCTGGTCCTCGCGCTTGCGCTGGGTCAGGTGGTCCACCCGCTCTTCCGCATAGCGGATCAGCGCCTCGGAGAAGCGCACGGATGTCTCTGGGTCGGCGGCGATCACCTCCATCTTGATGATGCCCTCGGAGGGGTCATAGCCGATCTTCACGTTGCGCTTGTAGAGCCGGTAGGCGTCCTCGTTGCTGGCGCCCTCGGGCAGGCGCTGGATCGGGTCGATCTCGGGGTTGGAGAAATGCGCCTTGAAGCCCACTTCCTCGTCGAGTCGCAGCATCGCGTCGCGCGAGGTCAGGAAGCTCTGCACGGTGATGGAATCCTGCGAGGTCGCGAGCCCCGAACCCGAAAACAGGCTGCCCAGCCCGCCGCCACCGCCGCCGCTGTCGGCGGTCTGGATGACGAATTCCGAGCGGGTGGCATACATGGGCGTGGCGACGCTGAAGTAGTAATAGCCCGCGATCAGGGTCGGCAACAGCACGAAGAAGGCCAGCCGGGTGAAGAGCAGCAGGATCTTGCGGCGGCGGCGGCGGGCGATGTCGAGCTGGATTTCCATGATCGACCTGGCGCGCGAGGCCGCATCCAGCACGTCCTTCGAAGGCAGTTGCGGCTGCTTGTCGCCGACGACCTGGGGCAGCTTGTCGCCGGGCGCGCCCGTGCCTTTCGCGCCGGCCCCGCCCGGTGCGGCCTCGCCCTCGGCCGAGACCAGTTCGAGCATGGTCGAGCGCTGGAACGGGTCGATTCCGGCACGCCGCAGCAGGCGCACGGCATCGTAATCGGAAGTCGCCGGCAGGCCGTGCCTGGCCGCGACCCGCCGGGCCATGCGCAACTGGCGGCCGGTCAGGCCTTCCTTGCGGATCGCATCCAGCTCCTCCTCGCAAGAAGGTGCCGGGGCGGCCTTGCCGGCCCCCTCCTTCGCGCCTGCCCGGCCAGCCTGCCCGGCGCCTGCCGCGGTCGGGAAGGGCTCGGTGCCGAAGCCGTCTTCCTGCGGCTCCAGCGCCGCCTCTTCCATGGCGTTGAGCCGTGGCGCCTGCGCCTGCCTGCCCGGCTGTCCCGCCTGCGCGGAGCCTGCCGCCGGAGAGCGCCGCACGCGGAATTTCCTAACCCTGGGTTTCGTAGTCATAAAGCTGTCTGGCCTCTTCCAAGGTGTCGAACATGTAGAACTGCCCGTCCTTCAGCACCGCCGCCGAGCGGCAGAATTTCTCCAGTGTCCTGGCCTGGTGCGAAACGACGACCACAGTGGCGTTTTCCAGCCGCTGGCGCAGCACGTCGCCGGCCTTGCGGTTGAACTCCGCATCGGTGGTGTTGGGCATGCCCTCGTCGATCAGGTAGATGTCGAAATCCAGCGCCAGCAGCAGCGAGAAGGTGAAGCGCGCGCGCATCCCCTGGCTGTAGGTGCCCACCGGCATGTCGTAATATTCTTCCAGGCCGCAGAGCCAGCGGGTGAAGGCCTCCAGATAGTCCGGGTCGAGCCCGTAGAGGCGGGCGATGTAGCGGGCATTTTCCCTGGCGCTGAGCTTGGGCACGACGCCGCCCATGAAGCCGAGCGGAAAGGAGACGCGGCAGGTGCGCCGTATCTCGCCCTCGTCGGGCTTTTCGAGCCCCGCCATCATGTTGATAAGAGTGGTCTTTCCGGTGCCGTTGGGAGCGAGGATCCCGAGCGAATTGCCCAGTTCCACGCGAAACGAGGCGCGGTCAAGGATCACCTTGCGCTGCGTGCCGGTCCAGAAGGACTTGCTCACATTGATGAACTCAAGCATCGGGATCGCCCCGCTCTCACACTCGTTGCCTCGTCGCCCGCGTCGTTTCCGCACGAGCATATGCCATATTTCCTAACAAACGCCTCACGGCACCCGTTTCGCGGCTTTTCTTCTCTTTACGCCATTATGTGGGTTTTCGCCGCCCTGATGCAACGAATATCGAAACAATGCGCCGAATTTATGGCGAATTGTGTCGGAACCCGCCTCTCCGGGATTTTCCGCCGGCGTGAACGACTCACCTTTCATCACGGGATCACTTGGCCTATACCGGGCGACGACGGCGGGATGAGCCGCCGCAAATCCCGAGACAGGGGCAAGGAAGGGAAACGACGGGTGAAAGGCATCGTCACCGCGCTTGTTCTGGGCAGCCTGTGGCTGCTGCTCTCCGGCATCTACAAACCGCTGATCCTGGGCTTCGGCGCCGGCTCGGTGCTGGCGGTGGTACTGCTCATGGCGCGGATGGACCGGACCGACGGCTATGTGCCCGAGTGGCGCCTGAAGCCCGTGGCCTTCCTCGCCTATCTCGCCTGGCTGATGAAGGAAATCGCCAGGGCCAACTGGGCCGTGACCAGGGTGATCCTGTCGCCGCGGATGCGCCTGCGCCAGCACCTGTTCGTCGTGCCGGTGACATCGCGCGGCGATCTCGCCCAGGTGACCTTCGCCAATTCCATCACCCTGACGCCGGGCACCGTCACCATCGAGACCGAACCGGGGCGCTTTCTCGTGCACGCGCTGAACTACGGCGACGAAACCCCCGGGGAACTCGCGGAGATGGATGCGCGCGTGGCCGCGACCGAGCACCGGAGGGGCTGAGCGTGTTTGCCCTGGGAGCGATTGCCATCCTCATAGCCATGGCGCTGGTGCTGTGGCGGCTATTCGTCGGGCCGACGCTCTATGACCGGGTGCTGGCGGTCAACAGCTTCGGCACGCTGGCGGTGCTTCTGATCGCGGTTCTCGGCTTTCTTACCGGGCGGCCGGACTTTCTCGACATCGCCCTGCTTTACGCGCTGATCAATTTCGTCGGCACCATCGCCATCCTCAAGTTCTTCCGCTACCGCGCCATCGGCGACGAGACCCCGCGGGCCGAGGAGCCGCGCCGATGATCTGGCTCGGCGAAGCGCGGGAGATCCTCGCCTGGGGGCTGATCCTGTCGGGCTCGGCCTTTCTGCTGATCGGGGCCTTCGGCATCGTCCGGCTGCCCGATTTCTGGGCCCGGCTGCACGCGGCCTCGATCCCCGACAGCGCCGGGATGATCCTGCTGTTTCTGGGCATGGCGGTGCATTCGGGCCTTACCCTGGTCACGGTCAAGCTGGCGATCATCGGCCTGCTTCTGTTCCTGACTGGGCCGACCTCCACCCACGCCACCGCCAATGCCGCCTTCGTCTCCGGCCTGCGCCCGCACGAGGGCGAGGGGCTGGAAGCGGACGAGCCGCTGGAATCCCCGCCGGCGACCTCAGACCCGCAACAGGAGCGCGCGCCATAGAAACCCTCATCGACATATCGCTGTTCACCTTCCTGGTGGCGATCGGCCTGGCGGCGGTGCGCACCCGCAGCCTGTTCGCGCTGGTCATGCTGTCGGGGGGCTTCAGCCTGATCTCGGCGGCGCTGTTCGTGACCCTGGATGCGGTGGACGTGGCCTTTACCGAGGCCGCCGTGGGCGCGGGTGTCTCCACGGTGCTGATGCTGGGCACGCTGGCGCTCACCAGCCGCTACGAGCGCCCGCCCGTGCACAGGCCATGGCTGCCGCTCTTCGTGGTGACGGTCACCGGCGCGGCACTGATCTACGGCACGCTCGACATGCCGAATTTCGGCGATGCGAACGCGCCTGCCATGCTGCATGTCATGCCCGAGTACCTCGCGCGCGAGCCGCACGAAATCGGCGTGCCCAATATCGTCACCGCGATTCTCGCCAGCTATCGCGGCTATGACACGCTGGGCGAGACCGCGGTGGTGTTTACCGCCGGGATCGGCGTGGTGGCGCTGCTTGCGACCCTGGCCCGCCGGCGGCGGCGCAGGGACGGCGAGGAGGAGGAAAGCTGATGCGCCACCACCTGATCCTGAGGGTCATCACCAAGATCCTTGCCGGCACCATCATGCTGTTTGCCTTCTATGTACAATTCCACGGCGATTATTCGCCCGGCGGGGGCTTTCAGGCCGGGGTGATCCTGGCGGTGGCCTTCATCCTCTACGGGCTGGTCTTTTCGGTCGAGACCGTGCAGCAGGTCATGCCGCCCTGGCTGGTGCACCGGACCATGGCGCTGGGGCTGCTGCTTTACGCGGGTACCGGGGTGTTCTCCCTGCTGACCGGCTACAATTTCCTCGACTATACCGCGCTTGCCCCGCATCAGCCCGAGCACGGCCAGGAACTGGGCATCCTGCTGGTCGAAGGCGGCGTGGGCATCACCGTGACCGCGGTGATGCTGTCGATCTACTACGCCTTCGTCGGGCGCACGCCGGTGATCGGCGACGAGGAGTGGTAAGGAGCGATGATGCAGGGTGTCAGTTGGGAATACCTCGTCGGCCACGCCAATTACTGGCTCTTCGTCACGCTGATGATGACAGGCCTCTACATCGTCGTGGCCAGGGGCAACTTCGTGAAAAAGATCATCGGGCTGAACATTTTCCAGTCGGCGGTGATCATGCTCTACATCTCCATGGGCAAGGTCGAGGGCGGCACCGCGCCGATCTTCCCGCTTGACGGCGAAATCGATCCGGCCATCACCTATACCAACCCGCTGCCGCATGTGCTGATGCTGACCGCCATCGTCGTGGGCATCGCCACCACCTCGCTGGCGCTGGCACTGATCGTGCGCATCCGCGAGGAATACGGCACGATCGAGGAACAGGACATCTGGGAAGCCGAGCAGGAGATTTCCGCCCGCGAGCGGCGCCAGTATGGCGAAGTCTTCGGGGAGGCCGGGAAATGAGCGGCCAGGCTGCGGGCGACGCGCTGGCCGGCCACGCCGCCGGAGCCGCGGAGGCCGCGGCGGCGGCCGAAAGGGCGCTGGGGCTTGCCGGCCACCTGCCGGTGCTGGTGGTGCTGGTGCCGTTCCTGGCAGCGCCCCTCGCGGTGCTGCTGGGCGCGCGTCGGCTGACCTGGCCGATCACCTTCGCCGCCGCGCTTTTCTCGCTCGCCGCCGCGCTGAGCCTGCTGTCCGGGGTGCTGGGGGGGGATGCGATCAGCTACCATATCGGCGGCTGGGCGCCGCCGCTCGGCATCGAATACCGGATCGACGCGGCCAATGCCTTCGTCATGGTGATCGTCTCCGCCATCGCGGTGGCGATCCTGCCCTATGCGCGCGCTTCCATCGCCGCCGAGATCCCCGCGCGCCAGCATGTGCTGTTTCACGCCCTGTTCCTGCTCGCCCTTGCCGGGCTGCTGGGCGTGGCCGCTACGGGCGATGCGTTCAACCTGTTCGTCTTTCTCGAGATTTCCTCGCTCGCGACCTATGTGCTGGTGGCCATGGGCGCCTATCGCGACAAGCGCGCGCTGACCACGGCGTTCAGCTACCTCCTGATGGGCACGACCGGGGCGACCTTCTTTGTCATCGGGATCGGCTTTCTCTACATGTCCACCGGCACGCTGAACATGGCCGACCTCGCCCAGATCATCGCCCAGCAGCCGGGCAACCGCACCATCCATGCGGGCTTTGCCTTCATCATCGTCGGCATGGGACTCAAGGTCGCCATGTACCCGCTGCATCTGTGGCTGCCGGGCGCCTATACCTATGCGCCGAGCGCCGTGAGCGCCTTTCTCGCCGCCACCGCGACCAAGGTCGCGGTCTATGTGCTGCTTCGCTTCCTGTTCACGGTATTCGGCCCCCAGTACACCTTTGAAGCCGCCGAGCTTACCTGGGTGATCCTGCCGCTGGCGCTGCTGGCCATGTTCGCGGCCAGTTTCATCGCCATCTTTCAGGTCAATTTCAAGAAGATGCTCGCCTACAGTTCCATTGCCCAGATCGGCTACATGCTCTTGGGCATCGCCATGCTGAGCCAGACCGCGCTTTCCGGCACCATCGTGCATCTGTTCAACCACGCCATTACCAAGGCGACCCTGTTCATGGTGATCGGCGCCTATGTGCTGCGCGCGGGCGGGGCCTTCTACCGCGATATCGAGGGGATCGGCCGCGTCATGCCCTGGACCTCGGCGGCGGGCGTCATCGGCGGGCTCAGCCTGATCGGAGTGCCGGGCACGGCCGGCTTTGTCTCCAAGTGGCTGCTGGTGCAGGGGGCGCTGGAAAAGGGCTGGTGGTGGATGGCGCTGCTGGTGGTCGCTTCTTCGCTGCTGGCGGTAGTCTATGTCTGGAAGGGAATCGAGACGGCCTATCTGCGCGCGCCCCGCGATGACGTGGACCGGCGCGAGGCACCGCTCACCATGCTGGTGCCGATCTGGATCATGGCGCTTTCGACGATCTGGTTCGGCCTCTCGGCCGAATGGACCGTGGGCGCGGCCGGCACCGCGGCCGAAGCACTGATGAGCGGCGCTTCGGAGCTGCCGATTTCGGGCGGAGCGGGGCATTGATGGAACTTGCGACCCTCACAGGCCTGACCATGGCCATCCCTCTGGCGGCAGCCGTGGCGAATCCGCTGCTCAGGCGCCAGCACAACCTGCGCGACAGCCTCACCCTGCTGGCGGCGGTCGCCACCTTTGCCACGGCGCTGGCGATCCTGGGCCGGACGGGCGGCGAGAGCAGCGCCCCGATGCGCGCGCTCACCGTCATGCCGGGGCTCGACATCGCCTTTGCCATCGAGCCGCTGGGGCTGATGTTCGCGCTGATCGCCTCGGGGCTATGGATCGTCACCCATATCTACGGCGTGGGCTACATGCGCGGCAATGGCGAGAAGGGGCACGCCCGCTTCTTCGCCGCTTTCAGCCTGGCCATTGCCAGCGTTATGGGGCTGGCCTTTGCCGCCAACATGTTCACGCTGTTTCTGTTCTACGAGCTTCTCACGCTCTCGACCTTCTCGCTGGTCGCCCACAAGGGCACGGCGGAGGCGCTCAAGGGTGCGAAAACCTATCTGGGCACCCTCATGGGCACCTCGATCGGGCTGTTCCTGGTGGCGGTGGTCTGGACCTACACGGCAACCGGCACGCTGGACTTCACCCCGGGCGGCATCCTGCGTGGCCATGTCACGGGCTCTCTGGTGCCGGTGCTGCTGGGGCTCTATGCCTTCGGCATCGGCAAGGCGGCCCTGATGCCGTTTCACCGCTGGTTGCCCGCGGCGATGGTGGCGCCTACCCCCGTTTCGGCCCTCTTGCACGCGGTGGCGGTGGTCAAGGCCGGCGTCTTTACCATGCTCAAGGTCGGAATCTACATCTTCGGCATCGACTTTCTGGCCGAAACCGGCGCTTCCACCTGGCTGATGTGGCTTGCGGCCTGGACCATCATCGCCGCCAGCGTGATCGCCATGCAGCAGGACAACCTCAAGCGCCGGCTCGCCTATTCGACGGTTTCGCAACTGGCCTACATCACCCTTGGCATGGCGCTCGCCACCTCCATGGGCGTGCTCGGGGGGGGCTTGCATATCGCCACCCATGCGGTGGGCAAGATCACGCTGTTCATGGCTGCAGGCTCGATCTATGTGGCCACGCATCGCACCGAGATCAGCCAGTTCGACGGGCTCGGACGGGCGCTGCCGGTGAGCTTCGCGGCATTTTTCGTGGGCGCGCTTTCCATCATCGGCCTGCCGCCGCTGGCGGGTTCGTGGTCGAAATGGCTGCTTATCCTCGCTGCCGCCGATACCGGAGAGTGGATCATCATCGGCGTGCTGATGCTCTCGTCGCTGCTCAATGTCGCCTATCTTCTGTCCATCGTCGGGCGCGCCTTCTTCCTGCTCCCGGCCGAGGACACGCCGCAGGCGTGGAGCGAGGCGGGCCCGCTGGTCTGGGGCCCGCCGGCCTTTACCGCGCTTCTTTGCGTCGTGCTGTTCTTCCAAGCCGGCGCTGTTACCGATTTCCTCGTCCCCATCGCGGAGGTCGCGCCATGAGCGAGAACCTGCCCCCCCTCGCCCGCCTGCTGGGCCTCGTTGAAAAGCACTTCCTCAAGGCGCTCGCCGCAGGCGCCGTGCTGGCGCTGGGCGCCGGTTTCGCCATCGACATGCACGCCAAGGCGCCGCTAGAGAGCTTCGGCGGCTTCTACGCGCTGGCCGGTTTCGTCAGCCTGAGCGTGGTTCTCATCGTCGCCCGGCTGCTGCGCGCCCTGCTCGGGCGGCAGGAGGATTATTACGGCCGCAGCGCCGTCAATGCGGAGCAATACCCCGCCGATCAGCTGGAGGTGCGCGACCGTGAGCCCTGACACCCTGCCCGCCCTTTCTGCCCTTTCTGCCATGTCCGCTCTTCCCACCGCCTTCGTGTTCCTGCTGGGCGCGCTGCTGGTGGCGGTACTGCCGGCGCGCCTGCGCCCGCCCCTGCTGGTCGGGCTGCCGGCGCTGGCGGCCTGGCAGGTCTGGACCCTGCCCGAGGGCCGGCTGATGCCGCTCGCCCTGATGGGGCTGGATCTGGAACTGATGCGGGTGGACCGGCTCAGCCGCATCTTCGCGCTGATCTTCGCCCTGATCGCGGTGCTGGGCAATCTCTATGCCTGGCATCTGCGCGACCGGGTGCAGCAGGTGGCGGCGCTGCTCTATGCCGGGGCGGCGATCGGGGCGGTCTTTGCCGGCGACCTGATCACGCTGTTTCTGTGGTGGGAAGGCACGGCGATCGCTTCGGTCTTCCTGATCTGGGCGCGGCGGAGCGAAGGCGCCTTTCACACCGGGATGCGCTACCTGGTCGTGCAGGTGCTGTCCGGGGTGCTGCTGCTGGCCGGCGCGGCGCTCTACTGGCGCGAGACCGGCAGCCTCGACTTCACCCTGATGACGCTGGAGAGCCCCGCCACCTGGCTGATCTTCCTCGCTTTCGGCATCAAGACCGCCTTTCCGCTCCTGCACAACTGGCTGCAGGACGCCTACCCGGCGGCCACGGTCACCGGCACGGTGATCCTCTCGGCCTTTACCACCAAGCTGGCGATCTACGCGCTGGCGCGCGGCTTTGCCGGCACCGAGATCCTGATCTGGATCGGCGCGGTGATGACCGTGTTTCCGGTATTCTTCGCCGAGGTCGAGAACGACATGCGCCGGGTGCTCGCCTATTCGCTGAACAACCAGCTGGGCTTCATGGTGGTGGGGATCGGCATCGGCAGCGAAATGGCGCTCAACGGCACCGCCGCGCATGCCTTCGCGCATATTCTCTACAAGGCGCTGCTGTTCATGTCGGTGGGGGCGGTGCTCTACCGCACCGGCACCGCCAGGGCGACCGAGCTGGGCGGGCTCTACCGCACCATGCCGCTGACCGCGATCCTGGCCATCATCGGCGCGGTGTCGATCTCGGGCGTGCCGCTGTTTTCGGGCTTCGTCACCAAGTCGATGGTGCTGTCGGCGGCCAGCGACGCGCATCTGTGGCCGGTCTGGAGCGCGCTGGTCTTTGCCTCGGCGGCGGTGCTCAGCCATTCGGGCATCAAGATCCCCTATTTCATCTTCTTCGCCCATGACAGCGGCAGGCGCCCGGCCGAGGCGCCGCGCCACATGCTGCTGGCGATGGGGCTGACCGCGGCCATGTGCATCGCGATCGGGCTGGCGCCGGGGCTGCTCTACGCCCTGCTGCCCTATCCGGTCGAATACCATCCCTACAGCGCCTATCACGTGGTCGGGCAGATGCAGCTTCTGCTGTTCGGGGTCGTGGCCTTTGCTCTGGCCATGCGCTTCGGCCTGCACCCCGGAGAGAAGCGCGGCACGATTCTGGACAGCGACTGGCTCTATCGCCGCGCCGCGCCGGCGGCTCTGGGCGCGGTCGCGGCCATGATGCGCGCGCTCTGGGGCACGGGCGCGGCGGCGGGCGGCGCCTTGCGCGCGGGGGCGATGGACTTCATCCGCGCGCGCTCCGGCCCCGAAGGACGGCTGGCCCATGTCTGGCCCACGGGCTCCATGGTCGAGTGGCTGGCGATCATCCTCGGCGTGATGCTGGTCGTGGTCTATCTCGCCTGAGCGATGGACCCGCGCGCCGAAATCGCCGCCTGCCGCCTGTGCGCCGACCGCTTTGCCGCCACCGCCACCGCCCATGCGCCGCGCCCGGTCGTGTGGTTCGAGCAAGGCGCGCCGATCCGGCTGATCGGGCAGGCCCCCGGCGCGCGAGTGCACGAATCGGGCCGGCCCTTCGATGACCCTTCCGGCGAGCGCCTGCGCGAATGGATGGGGATCGACCGTTCGGCCTTTTATGACCGGAGCAAGCTCGCCATTACCCCGATGGCCTTCTGCTTTCCCGGCTATGACGCGCGCGGCGCCGACCTGCCGCCGCCGCCCCAATGCGCCCGCACCTGGGGCGCGCGGGTGGACGAATTCCTCGGCGCGGCGCCGCTCACCCTGCTGGTGGGCGGCCACGCGCAGAAATGGCACCTCGAGACCCGCGCCGGCGTCACCGAGACCGTCGCCGCCTGGCGCGACCACGCTCCCGCGCTTTTCCCCTTGCCGCATCCTTCCTGGCGCAATACCGCATGGCTGAAGAAGAATCCGTGGTTCGCAGCCGAGCTCCTGCCCGCCCTGCGCGCCCGCATCGAGGAGGTGCTGAAATGAGCGAAACCCGGCTCGACGCCGCCCATGCCGCCATGCAGGCCGATCCCGAGGACGATGCCGCACGGCTGGCCTTCTACGGCGCCCTTGCCGATGCCGAGCTGTTCGTGCTGCTCGACGAGGAGCCGGTGAAGCCGGGCGCGATCAGCCCGGAGATCCTCGATCTGGAAGGCGAACGTTTCGCGCTGGTCTTCGACCGCGAGGAGCGCCTGAGCGATTTCGCCAAGGCCCCCGTCCCCTATGCGGCGCTGCCGGGGCGCGCGATTGCCGGGATGCTGGCGGAGCAGAAGATCGGCCTGGGGCTGAATCTGGGAGTCGCGCCCAGCTCGATCCTGATCCCCGCCGAGGCGATGGGCTGGCTCACCCGGGCCCTGGCCCAAACCCCCGTGCAGGCGCGGGACGCGATCCAGAGCATCCTGCCCGCGGATACCGGGGCAAGGTCGCTGCTGCCGACCCTGCGCGAAAAGCTCGCTTCGGCCGGCGCTCTCGGAGGCCGCGCCTGGCTGGCCTGCGCCGAATTTGCCGATGGCAGCACCGGCCCCCTGCTCGGCCTGTCCGGCATCCCGAAAGAGAGCCGCGACCGGCTTGTCCATGCCGCGCAGGAGGCGCTGACCTTCTCCGGGGCGGGCACGACCCTGACCACCCTGTTCGTCTCTCCCGGCTCCGGCCCCGAATCCGAGCTTGCCGCCACGGGCCGGGAAATCCCCCTGCCACGACCGTCAGCCCCGACCATCCCGGCGCGCCGCGCACCGCCGGGCGCGGATCCCGACAAGCCGCCGATTCTGAAATAACCCGCCCGACCGCTCCGCCCGGACAGGATCAGCTCTCGCCGGGAGCGCGCCCTGGCCGGCGGGGCGATTCTGTGCGAAAATCGCCTCCCCTCACGGGCAGATCGCAGGCAGAGGCGCATATCCGCCCGACCGATCCCCCGCAACCGCCCGCGATCACGCGATCATCCGCGCTCCTTCTCCAGCGCCTCCAGACGGGCCTTCAGCGATTCGTTTTCTTCACGGGCCTTCTGCGCCATCAGGCGCACCGCTTCGAACTCTTCGCGGGTAACAAGATCGCGATCGGCCAGCCAGCGGTCCAGCCAGCTCTTCATCACCGTCTGCGCCTCTTCCCGGGCGCCCTGAGCCACGCCCATGGCGTTCGTCATCATCTGGGACAGGTCATCCAGCACCTTGTTGCGTGGTTGCATGTCGGTCTCCTCACGGGCTTGCACCGGCCGGAAGCCGGCGGCTGACCGCTTATATGGGCCGCATATGCCAAAAGCACAAGGTTGACTTCCTGCTCGGGCCGGGGTCGAAAGGGGCATGAGCACGCAAATGAGCACGGGCATCCCCTTTCCCGATATCAACCCCGAGATCTTCGCCATCGACGCCTTTGGCCTGCACCTGGCCCTGCGCTGGTACGCGCTGGCCTATATCGTGGGGATACTCATCGGCTGGTGGATCATCCGCCGGGCGATCGCCACCGCGCGGCTGTGGCGCGAAGGAGCGGTGCCGATGAGCCCGCGCCAGCTCGAAGACCTGGTGACCTGGATCGTGCTCGGGGTGATCCTGGGCGGGCGGCTGGGCTTCGTGCTCTTTTACCAGCCGGCCTATTATCTGGCCAATCCGGGCGAGATCGTGCAGATCTGGACCGGGGGGATGTCCTTTCACGGCGGCTTTCTCGGGGTGGTGCTGGCGGTGTGGCTCTATTCGCGCCGCCACGGCCTGCCCACCGCTTCGATCGCCGATCTGCTGGCGCTGGGGGCGACGCCGGCGATCTTCCTCGTGCGGATCGCCAATTTCATCAACAACGAGCTCTGGGGACGGCCCACCGATCTGCCCTGGGGGGTGATCTTTCCGGGCGAGGCGGCGCAGGACTGCCTCGACGTGGCGGGGCTGTGCGCGCGCCATCCGAGCCAGATCTACGAAGCCCTGCTCGAAGGCGCGCTTCTGGGCACGATCCTGCTGGTGCTGGCATGGCGGCGCGGCTGGCTCAGGCGGCCCGGGATGCTGACCGGGCTGTTTTTCACAGGCTACGGCATGGCGCGCTTCACGGTCGAGTTCTTCCGGCAGGCGGATGCGCAGTTCATCACCCCGGACAATCCGCTCGGCCACACCCTGCGCCTTGGCGGCTACGGGCTGACGCAGGGCCAGCTTCTGTCGCTGCCGATGGTGGTGGTCGGCATCGGCGTGCTGATATGGGCGCATCGCCGTGAACGCGCTTGAGGAGATCCTCGCCGCGCGCATCCGCGCCGCCGGGCCGATGCGCCTGGATGAATACATGGCCGAATGCCTGCTGCATCCGCGCCACGGCTATTATACGGCCAATCCGGGGCTCGGCGGCGAGGGCGATTTCATCACCGCGCCGGAGATCAGCCAGATGTTCGGCGAGCTTGTCGGGCTGGCGCTGGCGCAGGCCTGGCTCGATCAGGGCGCGCCGGCTCCCTTCACGCTGGCCGAGGCCGGGCCGGGCAACGGCACGCTGATGGCGGACATCCTGCGCGCAACCAGGGGCGTGCCGGGCTTTCACGACGCCATGGGGCTCTGGCTCGTCGAGGTCTCGCCCCCCCTGCGCTCGCGCCAGAGCGAGCGGCTCGCCGCCTACGGCCCGCGCCATGTCGCCCAGCTCAAGGACCTGCCCGAAGCGCCGCTTTTTCTCGTGGCCAACGAATTCTTCGACGCGCTGCCGATCCGCCAGTTCCTGCGCGCGGGCGCGGGCTGGCGCGAGCGCCTGGTGGGGCTGGAGGGGGGGCGGCTGGCCTTCGGGCTTTCGGCGCCAGTGCCGGTGGCGGCGCTCGCAGACCGGCTGGCGAACACGCAGGAAGGCGACATGGTGGAGCTTTGCGGTCCCGCCGAAGCGCTGATGGCACCGATCGCCGCGCGCATCCGCGCCCATGGCGGGGCGGCGCTGGTGATCGACTACGGCGCCGAGCGCAGCCTGGGCGACAGCCTGCAGGCGGTGCGCGGCCACCGGAAGGTGAGCCCGCTGGCGAGCCCCGGCGAGGCGGACCTCACCGCGCATGTGGATTTCGGCGCG
>JALTZY010000095.1:0-6701 GCA_027045905.1 Paracoccaceae bacterium | reverse complement strand
CCTTGAAAAGTCTGCCCATTTCCTCCGGGTGGGTGAGCCGGCGATGGGCGGCGCTGGAAAACCACGTCGCCGCCCATCGCCGGCTCACCCACCCGGAGGAAATGGGCAGACTTTTCAAGGTGTTGGGCCTGACCCCGCCCGGCGCGCCCCCGATTGCAGGAACCAGGGATGGAGGCCGGCGTGATCGAGCTCGCACAGTTCCGCCCGGCGCGCCCCCGATTGCAGGAACCAGGGATGCCGACTGAACCCGAGATCATCACCAGCCCCGCCCTCTCTGCCAAACACGGCTTTTTCACCCGCAAGGGGGGCGTGTCGGCGGGCCTGTATGCCGGGCTCAATTGCGGCCTCGGCTCCGGGGACGATCCGGCGGCGGTGGCCGAAAACCGCGCCCTTGTGGCGACCGAGATGGGGCTGGCGCCGGAGGCCCTGCTGACGCTCCATCAGGTGCATTCGGCCGAGGTGATCCACGTAACCGGCCCGCTCACCGCCCCTACGGCTGCGCGCCCGAAGGCCGACGCGCTGGTGACCGCCACGCCGGGGCTGGCGCTGGGGGTGCTCACCGCCGATTGCCAGCCGGTGCTGTTTCACGATCCGCGCGCGAGCGTGATCGGCGCGGCCCATGCGGGCTGGAAGGGGGCGCTCGGGGGCGTGCTCGAGGCCACCGTGGCGGCGATGGAGGGGCTCGGCGCGCGGCGGGCCGACATCCGCGCGGTGATCGGCCCCTGCATCAGCCAGAGCGCCTATGAGGTCGGCCCCGAATTCCGCGAGGCCTTTCGCGCGCTGGCCCCCGAAAGCGGCCGCTTCTTCGCCCCCGGCCGGGCCGACCGGCTGCATTTCGACCTGCCCGGCTTTTCGCTCGCCCGCCTCGCATCGCTGGGGCTGGGGGGCTCCGAATGGACCGGGCATTGCACCTACGGCGATGCGGCGCGGTTCTATTCGTGGCGGCGCACGGTCCATGCGGGCGAAAGGGATTACGGCCGCCTGATCGCGTGTATCCGACTATAGGCACCCGTCAGGCGCAAATCTGCCCCGGTTTTGCCTGATTTCACGGAAACAATCCCGGGGATTTCGCCGCGATTGGCCACGTTTTCCCTGATTTTCAAGGCTTTCCCGCGCCGGCCGCATTGCCCGGCCCGCTCCGGCCATTTTTCCGCAAATTTTCCCAAACCGGCCTGATCGGCGCCCGAATTGCCGGCCAGATTGGCCTCGAGCAAGGCAAATCACGAGGCATGAGATGAAACGCAAGAGCCGCTGGATGAAATCGGTGATCGAAGAGAGCAAGAAGGACGTGCGCCTGCCCTGGCAGCGCAAGCACCGGCGCCGGCCCGCGAACCTGAAGCGCGCCGCCTGATCGGAGCCGCCGCACCGCGCCCGCGCTCAGGCCTGCTGCGCCAGCCGCGCCTCCAGCACGTCGAAGGGTACGCCGGGCTCGTCCTTGGCGGCGCGGATGACCAGCGAGGTCTTGACCGAGGCGACGTTCTCGGCAGCGGTCAGTTCCTCGGTCAGGAAGCTCTGGAAGGTGGAGAGGTCGGGCGCGACGCATTTGAGAATGAAATCCACCTCGCCATTGAGCATGTGGCACTCGCGCACCAGCGGCCAGGCCCGGCAGCGCGCCTCGAAGGCGCTCAGATCGGCTTCGGCCTGGCTGGTCAGGCCGACCATGGCGAATACCTGCACCTCGAATCCCAGCGCCCGGGCATCCACATCGGCGTGATAGCCGCGAATCAGCCCCGCCTCTTCCAGCGTGCGCACCCGGCGCAGGCACGGGGGCGCGGATATGCCTACCCGGCGGGCCAGTTCGACATTGGTCATGCGCCCGTCGGCCTGAAGCTCGGCGAGAATGGCGCGGTCGATTTCGTCAAGTTTGCTGGCTGACATGTCTTCCCCTGGGTAAGATGCCGGAAACTTACGCCGCCCGGCGCGGATGCGCAATATTGTTTCGCCCTGCCGCAACAATCTTTCCTCCTTCGCCGCTCCCCGGCGCTCCCGCATAACCTCCCGCATGGCGCAGAGAAAGCTTTGTCGCAGGGCTTTTCGCGCGCCGCGCGGGGGCCTATATCAGGGGCAAGTTCACATATTCGGGGGATATCCCATGTCCGAGACACGTCACACCAAGGTCCTCATCATCGGTTCCGGCCCGGCGGGCTATACCGCGGGCATCTACGCAAGCCGCGCCATGCTCGCGCCCATCCTCGTGCAGGGGATGGAGCCCGGCGGCCAGCTTACCACCACCACCGAGGTGGAGAATTACCCCGGCTTCACCGAGATCCAGGGGCCGGAACTGATGCAGAAGATGGAGGCCCATGCCCGCGCCATGGGCACCGAGATCATCCATGACATCATCACCGATCTGGATATTTCCGAGCGCCCCTTCACCGCGAAGGGCGACAGCGGCACCACCTATACGGCGGACGCGGTGATCCTCGCCACCGGCGCGCGCGCCAAGTGGCTCGGCCTGCCCAGCGAGGAGAAGTTCAAGGGCTTCGGCGTCTCGGCCTGCGCCACCTGCGACGGCTTCTTCTATCGCGGCCAGGAGATCGTCGTGGTCGGGGGCGGCAACACGGCGGTGGAAGAGGCGCTGTTTCTGACCAATTTCGCCTCCAGGGTCACGCTGATCCACCGCCGCGACGAGCTTCGCGCCGAGAAGATCCTGGTCAACCGGCTGATGAAGAACGAAAAGATCGTGCCGCTCTGGGATCATGTGGTGGAGGAGATCGTCGGCACCGAAGAGCCGATGGGCGTGACCGGCGTGCGGGCGAAGAACGTCAAGACCGGCGAGATCACCGAGGTCCCGGCCAAGGGGGTCTTCATCGCCATCGGCCACGCGCCGGCGAGCGAGCTGGTCAGGGACAGCCTCGAGACCCATATGGGCGGCTATGTGGTGACCCAGCCCGACAGCACCGCCACCTCGGTGCCAGGCGTCTTTGCCGCGGGCGATCTGACCGACCACAAGTTTCGCCAGGCGGTGACCAGCGCCGGCATGGGCTGCATGGCCGCGCTCGAAGCCGAGCACTTCCTGGCCGAACAGGAGGCCGGGCAGGAAGCATGAAGCCGCTTCCCGCCTGAAGCGATGTCCGGGCGGAAAGCGTACCTGCCGCCCGCTTCCGGGACCGGGGGGGACACCTTTGAGCCGGTATTTTTGCGCCTAATCTTTTGCGAGGGGGCCAGCCCCCTCGCGCTCCCCCGGGATATTTGCGGAAGTATGAGGCCATGCAGTAGTTGACACCCGTGTCGTCGGCGGTATAAGCGCGGCTTCATTGGTGTTGGCGGCCCCCGCAAGGGGATGCCTGTCGGGTGCCGATTCCCGGACGGGATCGGGTAAATCCAGAGGACAACGCCCTTCACAGCGCGGAGGCCCCGGAAGGGCCGATGCGCGCCACAGAAGGAGATCAGCCGTGACCAAACGCACGTCTGCCAAGTACAAGATCGACCGCCGCATGGGCGAGAACATCTGGGGGCGCCCCAAATCCCCCGTCAACCGCCGCGAATACGGCCCCGGCCAGCACGGCCAGCGCCGCAAGGGCAAGCTCAGTGATTTCGGCATCCAGCTCAGGGCCAAGCAGAAGCTCAAGGGCTATTACGGCGACATTACCGAAAAGCAGTTCCGCCGCATCTATGCCGAGGCCGAACGGGTCCGGGGCGATACCGGTGAAAACCTGATCGGCCTGCTGGAGCGCCGGCTCGATGCGGTCGTCTATCGCGCCAAGTTCGTGCCCACGATCTTTGCCGCGCGCCAGTTCGTCAATCACGGGCATGTGAAGGTCAACGGCAAGCGGGTCAACATCCCCTCCTACCGGGTCAGCGAAGGCGACGTGATCGAGGTGCGCGACCGCTCCAAGCAGCTGGCCATGGTGCTCGAAGCCGTGGCGCTCCCGGAGCGCGACGTGCCGGAATATATCGAGGTGGATCATTCGAAGATGACCGCGACCTTCCTGCGCACCCCCACCCTGAGCGACGTGCCCTATCCGGTGCAGATGGAGCCCAATCTGGTGGTGGAATTCTACGCCAAGAACTGATCTCTCCGCTCATATGGCCGAAGGGGTCGCCCGCGGGCGGCCCTTTTCATTTGCGGCGTGGCCTGGCCGGCCCCGGAAGAGCGGCGAGAGCGCCTCATCCTTCGGAACGCCCCTGGCGGGGTCAATCGGGTCTCAGGCCCGGCAAGCGTGGGAAAGGACCGTCTCGCGCCCCTTTTCCGGGTGGCGCGGGATCAGCAGGGCGAGGGCGAGCGACAGGCCGGCCATGATGGCGGCGAGGGCGAAGACGGCGACCGGCGAGCTGACCCAGAGGTAGCCGAGGACGGCAGGCAGAAACACGGCGGCGATGTGGTTGATGGTGAAGGCGACCGCCGCCGTGGGAGCAATGTCCTGCGGGTCGGCGACCTTCTGGAAGTAGGTCTTGAGCGCGAAGGCCAGCGCGAACAGCAGGTGGTCGATGACATAGAGCGCCGCTGCCAGCGTCACCCCCCAGCCGAAGGCGTAGATGCCGCCATAGCTGACGAACACCCCGATCAGGCCGACATATTCGAAGATCAGCGCGCGCCGCTCTCCCCAGCGCGCCACGGCGCGGCCCATCAGCGGGGCAAAGAGCATGTTGGCGATGAAGTTCAGCATCATCAGCGCGGTGATCTGCTGCACTTCGAAGTGGAAGCGCTCGACCATCATGAAGGCGGCGAAGACGATGAAGATCTGCCGCCGCGCGCCGGCCATGAACTGGAGCGCGTAGTAGAGCCAGTAGCGCCGGCGCAGCACGAAGATCCTGATCTGCGGATGCGGGCTTTCGAATTGTGGGTAAGCGAAGAAGGCAAACAGCGCCACCAGCGCGGTAAAGCCGCCGGCGGCAAGGTAAACGGTGGTGTATTGCAGCTCAAAGGTCTTCCAGGTCACCACCAGCAGCCCGTAAGCCATGAGCGAGGCCGCCGAACCGATACCGACGATCCAGCCGATCGTCTGCGGAGCGCGGGCCTTGTCGATCCACTGCAGTTGCAGCGACTGATTGACGGTTTCGTAATAGTGAAATCCCAGCGAGGACAGCATGGTCAGGGTCAGGATGCCGCCGAGTGTCGGGAAAAAGCCCGTCAGCGCCGTGGCCACGCCCAGGAGCAGCAGCGCCACCGTCGCCAGCACCTGCTCGCGCATATACATGATCACCACGATCACCCCGACGGCGAGGAAGCCCGGCACTTCGCGCAGCGTGTGCAGCCAGCCGATCTCGACCCCGGTAAAGCGCGCCTTTTCGATCACGAAATTGTTGAGCAGCGCATTCCATGTGGCAAAGGCGATCGGCATGGCGAATGCCATGAGCATGAGCAGAAAGACCGGGCGCCGCCAGAAGGGCAGGCTTTGGGCCTCTGCGAGGGTGACGATGCTTTTCCTGTTCGCCATGCGCTCCCATACGCGGCTTCTTGTCCCTTGGCGAGGGGAAAACACATTCATGAATTCCGATATTTCTTGACCAATATCAAGGCACGCCGCCCCGGACCATGCGAACGGGAGCGCGAAAGGATATGCCATGGATATTCTGCCTCTCGTCGAATGGCTCGGTGAAGCCGAAACCTATCTGCTGTTCGGGCTGGTGACCGGCGCGGTCTTCGGCGTCGCCGCCCAGCGCTCGCGCTTCTGCCTGCGCGCGGCGACAGTGGAGTTTGCCCGCGGCCGGATGGGGCAATCGGTGGCGGTGTGGCTCCTGACCTTTTCCACCGCCATGGTCTGGGTGCAGGGCGCGCGGCTTCTGGGCCTGTTCGACCCGGAACAGGCGCGGATGATGTCGGTCGCGGGCTCCTGGTCGGGCGCGATCATCGGCGGGCTGATGTTCGGCGCCGGCATGGTGCTCTCGCGCGGCTGTTCGGGGCGGCTCCTGACGCTGGCGGCCACCGGCAACCTGCGCTCGGTGGTCTCGGGGCTGGTCTTTGCGGTCTTTGCGCAGATGAGCCTGCACGGGCTGCTTCAGCCCCTGCGCGACCGCCTCGCCGCGCTCTGGACCACCCCGGGGGGGCGCAATGTCTCGCTGACCGACATGCTCGGCCTGCCCGACTGGAGCGGGCTTGCCCTGGGCCTCGCCATGTCGGTGCTGGCGATCCATATCGCCCGGCGCAACCACATGACGCCGGGCCGGCTGGTCTTTGCCTCGGGCGTGGGCTTCTCGGTGGCGCTGGGCTGGGTGCTGACCTACGCGCTGGCACAGGTGAGCTTCGAGCCGGTCTCGATCATGTCCGCGTCCTTTACCGGCCCCAGCGCCAATACGCTGATGTTCTTCCTGAGCGAACACCCCGCGCTCAATTTCGACATAGGGCTGGTGCCCGGCGTGGTGATCGGCTCGTTCGCCATGTCGGTCTATCGGCGCGAATTCCGCTTCCAGGGCTTTGACGACGAGAGCAACATGCGCCGGGCCATGAGCGGCGCGGCACTGATGGGCTTCGGCGGGATGCTGGCGGGGGGCTGCGCCATCGGCAATGGCGTCACCGGCGGCTCGATCCTCACCGGCACCGCTTGGCTGGCACTGCTGTGCATGTGGATCGGCGCCATGCTGACCCACCTGCTCGTGGACCAGCAGCGCCGCCCCGCCCTGGCCTGACACCTCACACTTCTGCAAATATCCCAGTCCGTTTCTCGTGTGCGATGATGGTTGCGGGCGGGAGTTCGCAAATATCCGGATGCCCTGATTGCTCAGAGGCATCGTCTGCGGGCCCGAGCCCCGCCCGCGAT
>JALTZY010000094.1 GCA_027045905.1 Paracoccaceae bacterium | reverse complement strand
GATTTCGCCCGGTCAGCTTTCGCCGGGGCGCTTCAGGGTGATGACCTCTTCGACCACCGAATAGTCGCGGTAGCCCAGCCGCGCGAGCGGGCGGAAGCGGGTGACGTCGAAGATCCCGTCCACCAGGCAGTCGTCGCGCAAGTGGATGCCGATCACTTCGCCGAAGACCACATGATTGGCCTTGCCCGGCAGGCGGGTGATCTGGGTCAGGCGGCATTCCAGCGCCGCCGGGGCGTCCGCGACCCGGGCGCAGTCGATCAGCCGGCAATCGGCGCGCGTGAGCCCGGCATGGGTGAATTCGTCCACCTCGCGCCCATAGGCGCCGGCCGAGGCATTCATCGCCTCCAGCGCCGAAGCCTCGACGACGTTGACGCAAAAGACTCCGGTTGCGTTGATATTGTCGAGCGAATCCTTGCCAAGGGCGCGGTCGGCCTTGGTGCCGGTGGTGGCAAACATCACCTGCGGCGGCTCGTAGGCGGCACCGTTGAAAAAGGAATAGGGCGCGAGGTTGTCGGCCCCGTCCGGGCCGCGGGTCGAGATCCAGCCGATCGGGCGCGGGGTGATGAGGGCGCTGAACGGGTTGTGGGGCAGGCCGTGCCCGTTTCGTGGCTCGTAAAACATGCTTTCTCCCGGCGCTTTCTCTCTGGAATATCCCTCAGGCGTATATCGCGGGCGCGCCCTTCTGGCGACCCCTCAGGTGGCCCTTCTGGCGGCCCTTCTGGCGGCCCGCCTGACGCTTTCCCTTTGGCCTCGGGGATCGCCCGTGCTAGGGGCTGGCGCGGCCATGAATGAGCGAAGAGGGCGCCGGTGTACAGTCTGAAAGCGGAAGAGGAGGCCGATTTCTGGGAGGTCGAAGCCCTTTTCGACCTCTGTTTCGCTCCCGGGCGCGAGGCGCTTTCCTCCTACCGATTGCGCGACGGGGTGGCGCCGGTGGCCGAGCTGTCGCTGGTGGCGCGGGACGGGGAGGGCATTCTGGCCGGGGCAATCCGCTACTGGCCGGTGCGCATCGTGCCACCTGTCACTTCCGGGTCCGGGGATGAGCCGACAGGTGGCGATCCGGGGCAGGGCGCCCCGGGGCAAGGGCTGACGAATCCGGCCAGCCACAATGCCCTGCTGCTGGGCCCCGTCGCCGTGCATCCCACGCGCCAGGGCGAGGGGCTGGGGGGCGTGCTGATCCGCGATTCCCTGCGACTTGCCCGGAGCCATCGGCTGAGCGGCGGCCGGGTGCTGCTGGTGGGCGATGCGCCTTATTACGGGCGCTTCGGCTTCAGACGTCTCGAAGGCATCCTCATGCCGCCGCCGACCAATCCCGCGCGGGTGCTCGGCCTGGCGCTTGCCCCGGGAGCCTGGCGCGGGGTGACGGGGGCGGTGCGCCGCTACGCGCGACTGCGCGCTGGAGCCGGGGGCGCCGAGGATACCGGGCCAGAAACACCGCCGCGCTGAGCACCGAAAGCGTAGAAGAAAAGCTGTAAAGCAATGCCGCCGTGTCGATTCCGGCCCCCAGCCGTAGCGCGAACAGCGCCGCCGAGATGCCGTTCAGCAGTCCGAAGAGAAACAATCCGAGTCGCATGGTGATCTCCTGTTTTCCCTTTTGTCCCAGAATACGGTAAAGGGCGGGTTAATGCGTCCTGAAAAAGGAACAAAACGTGACACCAGAGCAAGTCGAAGCCCTGTTCACCACCTCCGAAGGCTACAGATTCGCCCGCTGGGGCCGGGCTCTGGCGCCGGTCGTCTTTGGCGTGGATGACGCGACTCTGGAGGTGATCCGTGCCGCCATTGGCGATGCCTGCGCGCTTGCGGGACTCGAGATGGGCGCGGCTGATCCCGAGCTTGGCGCCAATTTCATGCTGTTTTTCTTTCGCGAGTGGGACGAGCTGGCCGAGGTGCCCGACCTGGGCGAGATCCTTGCGGACCTGCCCGCGCTGCTGGCCCGGCTCAAGGAAGCCGACGCGCAGACCTACCGCACCTTCCGCTTTGACCGGGACGGGGCGATCAAGGCGTGCTTCAGCTTCGTGCGCATGGGCGGCGTACTTGCGGATATGCCCGCCGACGCGCTGGCCATGGGCGAGGCGCTGAGCGCGCTTCTGACCTGGGCCGGGACCCCGCCGCTCGCCCGCGCGCCCGACGGCAGGATCGGCGCGCGCCCCGATATTGCCCGGCTGATCCGCGCCGCCTATGATCCGGCCATGCCCGGCGCGGCGACGGATGCTTCTCACGCGCTGCGGCTCCGGGCGCGCATGGAGGTGGCAGATGAATCCGGGTGACTTTGGCCTGATTCGAGGCGAGTGATGCGGCTGTTCGTGGCGCTGCCGCTGCCCGAGGCGATGCTCGCGCCGCTTGTGCGCCTGGCTGAGGCCGCGCCGTTGGGCCGCGCGGTGGCGGAGGAGAACCTGCACCTGACGCTGGCGTTTCTGGGAGAGGTGGCGCGTGCTGACCTGCCCGCCCTCGACGGTGCCCTGTCCGCTGTCTCTGCGCCGCCGGTCCGCCTCTGCTTCCACGAGGTCGTGGCGCTGGGCGGCAGGCAGGCGCGGGTGGTGGCGCTGACGGCGAGCGGCCCCGAGGCGCTGCAGGGGCGCATCAAAACCGCCCTGCGCGCCGCCGGCTTCGCCCTGCCGCGCCGGCGCTTTCGTGCGCATGTGACGCTCCTGCGCCTGCCGCGCAGGATGGATGCCGGGCAGGAGCGGCGCATGGCGCGCTTTCTCGCCGCTCTGCCGTCGCCGGAGATCGCCCCGGCCGGCATCGACCGCTTCGCCCTCTGCGCCTCGCATCTGCACCCGGACGGGGCCAGATATGAAACCCTTGCTGAATATCCGCTTGGCTGAGGTCGGGATGTGTGCGGGGGCTGTCCCGCGCGCTTCACGGGGCAAGATCACGGGCGAAGACCTTGCCGCTCCGGGGGCCACTCTGGCCCGATCGGCGCCTGGCGGTCGGTCGGTCGGGCGGGCGGGGCTGGCAGTGGCGAAGGGCAGGCGCTAAGCTGGCGCAAAAGCCCGGAGGCCCCATGAGTCACATCTTTCCGATCCGTGTCTTTTACGAGGATACCGACATGGCCGGTATCGTCTATTATGCCAACTACCTGCGCTATATCGAGCGGGCGCGCTCCGACTGGGTGCGCGAGGCCGGGGTGGATCAGAATGCCATGCGCGAGGCGGGCGTGGTTTTCGTGGTCAGCCGGGTGGAGGCCGATTACCTGAGGCCCGCGCGCTTTGACGACCGGCTCGAGGTGGTGACCACGCTGGAAAGGCTCAGCCGGGTGCGCATGGTGTTTCGCCAGAAGGTGATGCGCGGCGAGGAGGTGCTGTTTGACAGTCGTGTCACCGCGACCTGCATGGACCGGGCCGGTAGGGTGGTACGCCTGCCGGCGGGCCTGCCGGAGATCGGGCCGGCCTGACACGAGGACCGGGGATGGCGGCGGCGACGGGACGGGCCGAGCCGGCCGCCCCGCTGCCCTGCGGGGCGGGCCCGTGCCCCGCCGCGGGCAGGGATGGCGCGAAGATGGCGCGAAGCGGAGGGCGCGCGTGCAGGGAATTGCGCAAAAATCCGCCATATCCTTCCTCATTTCGGCAAATCCCCGCCTCTGGCGTGCTTTGCTTGGCAATTGTCGTGAAAATCGGCTAGGGTCCCGGGCAATCAACCCGGCCCGCAGAGGCGGGGACCCGGAGGCAGCAAGAGACAGCAAGAGGCAGCAAAGGCGGTCAGATGGAAACCCAAACTCTCGCTCTGGCGACCGAGATCGACTTCTCGTTTCTCGCCCTGTTCATGCGCGCAACCCTGGTGGTCAAGCTGGTGATGATCCTGCTGATCATCGCTTCCTTCTGGTCCTGGGCGATCGTGATCGCAAAGCTGATCCAGTATCGGCGCACGCTCAGGGCCACGGCCGCCTTCGACCGGGCCTTCTGGTCGGGCGAGCCGCTGGACGGGCTCTATGCCCAGATCGGTCCGGCGCCGGAGGGCGCGGCCGAGCAGGTCTTTGCCGCGGGCATGCTGGAATGGCACCGATCCCACCGCGAGGATGGCGGGCTGATCTCCGGCGCCCTGGCGCGCATCGACCGGGCCATGGACGTGGCCATCGCCCGCCAGGCCGAGAAGCTGAACAAGGGGCTGAGCTTCCTTGCGACCGTTGCCGCCACCGCGCCCTTCATCGGCCTGTTCGGCACCGTCTGGGGGATCATGAACGCTTTCATGGACATCGCCCAGAGCCAGAATACCAACCTCGCCGTGGTCGCCCCGGGCATCGCCGAGGCGCTGATGGCCACCGGGCTCGGGCTGCTGGCGGCGATCCCGGCGCTGATCTTCTACAACAAGCTCTCGGCCGACAGCGACCATATCGCGGCGATATGGGAGGCCTTTGCCGACGAATTCTCCACCATCCTCAGCCGCCAGCTGGACGCCTGACATGGCGGGCGCGGTGCAGGGCGGCGGCGGCGGCAGCGGCGGGGGCAATGTGCGCCGGGCGCGGCGCGGGCGCCGGCGCGGCAAGCACCGCCGGCTGATGGCCGAGATCAACATCACCCCCTTCGTGGACGTGATGCTGGTGCTCTTGATCATCTTCATGGTGGCGGCGCCGCTGATGACCGTGGGGGTGCCGGTGGAGCTTCCAAGGACCGCCGCCGGCGCGCTGCCGGCAGTGGAGGAGGAGCCGCTCACCCTCACGCTGACCGCCGACGGGCACCTGGTGCTGCAGAAGACCGAGATCGGGCGCGAGGAACTGATCCCCCGGCTCAGGGCCATTGCCGCCGAGCGCAGCGATGACAAGATCTTCCTGCGAGCCGACGGGGCCGTGCGCTACGAGGCGTTTGCCCAGGTGCTCGGGGCGCTGAATGCCGCCGGGTTTTCCGATATCGGTCTTGTCACCGAGGGCGACGGGCCGAAGCTGGACGGGGCGGCATCGGACGGGGCGGGGCAGTAGCCGGAAGGGAGATGCGCGGCGCATGAAGACCGGCATCGTCATATCGGGCATCGCCCACGCGGCGCTGATCCTGTGGCTGTTGTTCGGCGGCTTCCTGGTGCCCGAGAAGGCGCCCGAGCGCCTGGAGGTGGCGCAGGTATCGCTGGTGAGCGAGGCCCGGCTTGCCGCCCTGAGCGCATCCGAGCCTTTGCCGCCGGCACCTGAAGCGGCCTCCGCCCCGCCGTCGCGCCCGGCCCCCGAAC
>JALTZY010000093.1 GCA_027045905.1 Paracoccaceae bacterium | reverse complement strand
GCCAGAACCGGCCCGCGACCCCGGCCCCGGCCTCTCCCCCCTCGGGCGCCTGCGCCAGCGTCGATGCCTACCCCGACGCACGACTCAATTCGGGCTTCGGCTGGGTGCTGGACAATCTCGGCCTGCCCGAATGCGTCACCACCTGCGCAAACGAGCCCGGCTGCACCGGCTACGATTACAATGCCGACGCCGCCCGATGCGTGATCCGCTCCGAGCCCTTGGCCCGAACCGGACTGGAATCCATCGCCGGCTGGACCCATTTCGAGTGCAACTAGGCTCAGGATCCATTAATCCCGCACTCCACGGCCCGACAGATGCCGGTTCGACCACCGCCCTGCGAAGCTGCGCCCAGATGTTCTCGAATGTGCCGCCGGCATGCCGGGTCCGGGACTGGCAGCAGGGCCACGGGCTTCGTCCGGTGGGGGGGGAGAATTTCCGCGCGCCGGAAGCGTGTTTTTCCGCAATAACCACCTCTTCCTTCCCGGGCGTCTCCCGGACTCAGGTCAGCTTGCGCAGCAGGTGCAGGAACACGGCCTGCTCGCTTTCCGAGAGCGGCGCCAAGGTTTCGGCGGTGACCTTGCGCCCGCGCTCCTCCAGCGCCTCGAACAGCGCACGCCCCTCCCCGGTCGGCGAAACGATGGTACGGCGCCGGTCGCTCCTGTCGCTTTCGGTCTGCACCAGCCCACGCCTGCCCAGCCGGTCCACCACCCCCTTGATCGTCGCCGCATCCATGGCCGTGAGCCGCCCGAGCGCATTCTGGCTCAGCGCGCCCGCCTCGGCCAGCTTGGCCAGTGTTGCGAACTGCATCGAGGTCAGATCGGGAATGGCTCGGGAAAACAGCACCATATGCCTTTGCAGAGCGCGGCGCAGCAGGAATCCGGCCTGATCGTCGAGCCGGTAGGAGGGCTGCTCTCGGGTGTCGCTTGTCCTGTCGCTCATCCGCCGAGGGTGGCCTAATTCCCATCCCGAGTAAAGCCATCGGCGCCCGGCAGGAGCAGCGAGGCGTCTCCGTAGGAGAAGAAACGGTATTCCTCGGCAATGGCATGGGCGTAGATTTCGCGGATCCGCTCCATGCCCATCAGCGCGCTGACCAGCATCATCAGGGTCGATTTCGGCAGGTGGAAATTGGTCATCAGCGCATCAGTAATGCGAAAGCGGTAGCCGGGGGTGATGAAGATGTCGGTCGCCCCTTCCCATGGCTCCATGTGCCCGTCGGGGCGGGCAGCGGTCTCGATCAGCCTGAGCGCCGTGGTGCCTACCGCGATCACCCGGCCGCCAGCGGCGCGGGTGGCGTTGATCTCCTCGGCGGCGCGGGCCGAGACACGGCCGCGCTCTGCATGCATCCTGTGCTCGGCGATATCCTCGACCTTGACCGGCAGAAAGGTCCCCGCACCCACATGCAGGGTGACATGGGTGAATTCCACCCCCCGCTCGCGAAGCCGGGCGAGCAGTTCGTCATCGAAATGCAGCGAGGCGGTGGGGGCGGCCACGGCACCGCTGTGGCGGGCGAAGACGCTCTGGTAATCCTCGCGGTCGCGCTGATCGGCCGGGCGGCGGGCGGCGATATAGGGCGGCAGGGGCATCTGGCCGGCCTCGGCCAGGGCGGCATCGAAATCATCGCCTGCCAGATTGAAGGCGATCAGCGCCTGACCCTCGCGCTTCTCCAGCAGGCGCGCGCCGAGCCCGGCGGCGAAGCGCAGTTCCTGGCCCTCGCGCCACTTGCGCAGGGGGCGGGCCAGGGCCCACCATTTCTCCTCTCCCGCCGGCTCCAGCAGCGTCACCTCGACGCGCCCCCCCTCGCTCCCGTCCGGCAGGAGGCGTCGGCCCGAAAGCCGGGCGGGCAGCACCTTCGTATCGTTCAGCACCAGCCGGTCGCCCGGCGCGAGCCAGTCGGCCAGATTGGCCACGCTGTCGTCCACCAGCCGCGCTGGCGTGGCCACCAGCAGGCGCGCGCCCCGGCGCGGGCGCACCGGGCGGGTAGCGATCAGCGCCTCGGGCAGGTCGAAATCGAAATCGTCGAGCGTCAGAGGGGGCTTCCCGGCCATGCGACTCACTCCGGCAGTTTCGGTGGCGGCTTGCGGAAAAGCTCACGAAACATCGCCGGCGTAAAGATCGAAAGCGGGTTGACGCTGACCTTCGGCTCCTCCGGCGTGCCCCGGAGCGTATAGGTAAAGCCGATCAGCCCCTCCCCCCTGCGGGTAAAGAGCTGGCCGATCGAATTGAGGATATAGAGCGGCGAAAGCACTCCGGCCAGATCCATCTCCCCGCTGCCCAGCCGATAGGCGCCATCCATGGAAATCCCCAGTGACGAGCCCACGGCGCTGCCTTTGGAGATGATCACCTCATGCGGGGTCAGGCGAAAGCGCGCCTCCACCGTCTGAAAAAGGATCCCTTCTTCCTCCACCTGCTCGAGCAGGCCCACCACCGAAATCGCCCCCAGCAGTTCCAGCAGCGCCGGGGCGGAAGAGGTGCGGATACGCTCGATCTCCAGCTTGCCGTCATAGACCCCCTCGCTCGGATGCGGGGCCAGCGTCAGGGTCATCTCGCCCCCGCGCGAGGAGCGGAACACGCCAGCCGCCCGAAGCACCCCGCCGGCATCGGAAGAACGGATGCGAAAGGCCGTCCCGGCCGCCTGGGGCGCGACCACGCCGGTAATTCGCGGACCCGCGTTGACCCGCGCCGCGAAATTGCCGTGCAACCCCCCGGCGCGGTCGAGCCCGGCGGTGAAGTCGGTCAGCACGATCCCCTCGCTGACCTTCAGCCGGTCGAGGCGGATATCCACCGGCGCCTCGCCAGTGCCGCCGTCCGCCTCTCCCCCGCCCGGGGCCGGTTCGCCGAAGGAAGCCCGGCTCATGTCGGCGCTGCCGCCATTGACCCGGATCGCCACCGGCCGGCCGGGGCCGCGCGAGGCGATGCTCACCGGCGCATCCAGCCAGCCGAGCAGCCGCACCCGCTCGAATACCGCTTCCTCGAATTCTCCCCCGGGAGCAAGCCGCACCAGCCCTTCGGCTTCGAGCCCGGGAGCGGAAATTTCCAGCCGCTCGACGCTGACCGGACTACCCAGATGGCCGCGCAGCATGAGCCGGCCGGTCTGGTTGCGCGCCTTGCGCCAGTTCAGTTCGGGAATGCGCAGCTCCAGCCGGTTGAGATCGGAAATCAGCCGATAGGCCGGCGCCGCACCCCGGGCGAAATCGATACTGAGCTGCCCGCGCCCGCTACCGCTCACGCTGCCCCTTGGCAGGCCGATGCGAAATTCCTCGAGCAGCCCCCGGTCAAGCACGATTTCGGCCTCCAGATGCGACCGGCCATCCGCCTCCGGGCCGATCCGCGCATACCAGCTGCCCGTGCCCGAGGCCGCGCCGATCCTCGCCGCCCCGGATATCTCGACACGGGCGTTGTCCACCTCGAAGCGCAGCCTTTCCGCCCGCAGGGTCCGGCCGGGCACCAGCACATCCGAACGCACCTGCTCCATCGCCCCCTCAAAGGCGAACTCCACCTCTTCCGGGCGCAGTACGGGCCCCATCACCAGAGCCACCCGGCCGCGCGCGTGCAATTGCCCGTCCGCCACGTCCGGACCGAACCGGGTGGTGCGGAAGATCCGGTAGGGCTCCTTCGAAAGTATCGTCAGCACTGCCTTCAGCGGGCCGGCAAGCTGCACGTCCACCGTGGCCGGGGCCGGCTTCACGCGCATGTCGGGGATGGTGAAGACGGTGCCGGCGACGAAGACCTTTCCGGCTTCGCCTTCCGCTTCGCCTGCCTCCCCCGCCCCCTGCGCTCCTTGCGCATCGCCGTTGGCGCCGCGCGCTCCCGCACCCTCTCCCCATGCCCGCACGAAGCCGCTCTCGGCCACCGCCAGGAAGCGGTTGTCCTCGATCACCATGTAGCCGCTGGCCTCTTCCAGCGGCGCCATTGCCCGCACCACCCGGCCGCTGAAGCCCTCGAACCCGGCCTCGACCGCGATCCGGCGCGCCTCTCCCGGGCGGATGCGCAGCGAGACATTCACCCCGCGCAGCGTCACATCCGAGACCCGCTCGGCCAGCCATCGGCGCGCCTTCGGCGCCAGGCGCGGCGGCCACAGCGCCAGCGCCCGGCGGCGCGAAAGCGCCTCCACCGCCCCGTCCAGCGCCAGCGCCCAGCCGCCCGGACCGGCCGCCACCTCGCCCGAAACCGTGAACGCATTGCCCGCCTGCACCAGGACAAGCTGACCGACCTCCAGGGTGAACGGGTCGAGGTCGAGGCGGAAATCGGCCGCGCCGGCCTCCAGATGCACCGGCTCTTCGAATATCTCGCCCGCGCGGATCGTGGCACTTTCGATCTGGAACTGCCCCAGGAGCGTGCCCGGCCAGCCGCGGGAATAATTGCGCAGGTACAGATGCCCCTGCCCCGCCACCTCGCCCAGTTCCGAGCGCAGCTCGATCGAAGGGAAATTCAGCCGCTCCCGACCCGGATCATAGTCAAGATAGACCTTGGCGGTCTCGAAGCGCACCGGGCGGGCGTCGGGCGTGGGCGAGAGCGCTCCGGCTCCCAGTTCGAGGGTTCCGGCCAGCGCCGAAACCGCGCCGGAAGCGTCGATCTCGGAGCGCAGCGCCCCGGAGATCGGCGCATCCAGCACCCCGAGAAAAGCCAGCAGCGGCGATTGCGCGGCAATGTCGGCGGCGGCGGCATTGCGGAAGCTGGCGCGGATCATGGCCGCCGGCGACTGCTTGTCGGAGCGAAATCCCAGGGTGACCTCGGCCAGTTCCTCGGTCTGGTTGAACACATCGAAAGCTACCGTGATATCCACCTCCCGGGCATCCTGGCGCAATGCCAGACGGCCATCGGTCACCTGCCAGATCCGCCCGGAGCGCGCATCTTCCAGCGTGATCGTCAGCGCCTCCATCTCCACCGTCGCGATCTGCGCCATCGGCGTGTCCGAAAACACCGCGTCAATGGCATCGAGCACCCCGGCCAGGTCCCCCGTGGCCCCGCTCCTGCTCCCGAAGGCAAGATCCAGAGTGCCATCGGCCCGCCGGCGCAGGGTCACCTCGGAACCGCTGAGATAAAGCCGGGCGGGCTCGAAGCGCCCCCGCAGCAGGGCGCGCCCGCTCAGCCCCGCCTGCAGGCGGTGGATCCGGGCCACTTCGAGGCCGGTTTCATCCTTCAGCGCCAGATCCACCAGAGACAGACGCGGCATCCCCTGCGGCGAAACCCCGAATTCCACCCGCCCCAGCCCAACCGCTCCC
>JALTZY010000092.1 GCA_027045905.1 Paracoccaceae bacterium | reverse complement strand
GACCGCGGCGGCAAGGGCTGGCGGCTCTCGGTGCAGCAGCGCAAGACCGGCCGCGACCTCCTGCGCAAGATCCAGGTCGAGACCGCCCGGGGGCGCGAGATCGAGCTGCACGAGTTGCGCCTGTTCGCCCCCGAAGAGGCGCTGGGGATCGTGCAGGGGCTGGGGCTTGCGGGCGAAATCCTCGAAAGTTACGGCCCCTGCCCGCTTGCACCCGGCCGCTTCGCCATCCGCGCGGTGAAGCCGTGAGGCTCGACGATGACAGGCTGACCCGCGAAGGCCTCGCGCCCGCGCGGCATGGAGAAGCCGTTGCCGCCCCGGCTACCCCCGCCACCCCGGGCCGCCTGCTGGTCATCGCCTGCGGCGCGCTCGCCCACGAGATCACCGCCCTGATCCGCCTCAGCGGCTGGGACCACATCGCCCTCGCCTGCCTGCCCGCGATCTGGCACAACAGCCCGGAAAGGATCGCGCCAGGAGTTGAAGAACTCGCCGCAAGGCACGGAAACAATTACGAAAAGATTTTCTGCGCCTATGCCGATTGCGGCACCGGCGGCCGCCTCAAAGCCACCTGCGCGCGGCTCGGCATCGAGATGATCGAGGGCCCGCACTGCTACAGCTTCTTCCAGGGAAACGCCGCCTTTGCCGCCCATGGCGAAAGCGAGATCGCCACCTTCTACCTGACCGATTTCCTCGCCCGCCAGTTCGAAGCCTTCGTGATCCGCCCGCTCGGGCTCGACCGCCACCCGGAGCTGCGCGACGCCTATTTCGGGCATTACCGCAAGCTGGTCTATCTGGCCCAGACCGAAGACCCCGCCCTCGACGCAAGGGCCCGCCGCGCCGCCGAGCGTCTGGGGCTCGCCTATGAGCGGCGCTTCACCGGCTATGGCGAGCTGGCCACCGCCCTTGCCGGCGCCGCTTCCGCCACCGCCTAGGCCGCCTCTGCCTCTGCCGCCAGTTTACGGATGCGCTCGACCATGGCCCTGAGCCCGTTGGAGCGCTGGGCCGAGAGGTGGTCGTTGAGCCCGAGGCGGGCAAGCTCCGCCTGGGCGTCGATCCCGGCCACCTCGCCCACCGGCACGCCGTCATAGAGCGCGTGCAACAGCGCGATCAGTCCGCGCACGATCAGCGCATCGCTGTCGCCCTGGAAGTGAAACACCCCGTCGTGGATCTCCGGGTGCAGCCAGACCTGGCTCATGCAGCCCTCCACCCTGGTCGCCGGCACCTTCAGCGCCTCGTCCATCGGCGCCATCGCCCGACCGAGCTCGATCACATGCCCGTAGCGCGCCTCCCAATCGTCGAGAAAGGCGAAATCTTCAGCGATTTCCTCGAAAGCTTCCGTAGCCATCCCACTCCTCCGGCTGACACCCGGGCTAAATAGGCACGCCCGGGCCAAAGGTCCAGCCCGCCCCTTTCCAAGCGCGGCGAATTGCACTAACCAAGGGCACGAGAAGGGCACAGAACCGGGGGATTCATGTCAGGCCGCTTGCTCATCGTACTTACGCTGATGCTCAGCTTGTCGGCCTGCGCCGACAGTCGGCTGAACCCGCTGAACTGGTTCTCCGCCGGCAAGGATGACGGTGTGGTCCTGGAGCCCAGGGACGGATACGGCGACAGCACCGACACGCGCGAACTGATCGCCCGGGTGACATCGCTGAAGGTCCTGCGCAATCCCGAAGGCGCGATCCTCCAGGTCACCGGCCTGCCTCCGCGCCTGGGCTACTGGAGCGCAGAACTGGTGGCCGAAAACGACGGCAAGCCGGTGGACGGGGTATTGACCTACAGCTTCCGCATCGCCGAGCCGCCCGGCGCCACGCCCCGGGGCGCGCCCAATGCGCGCGAGATCATCGTCGCCACAGCCATACCGGAAATCCGCCTCGCCGGGGTGCGACAGATCCGCGTGATCGGCGCCGCCAACAGCATGAGCGCGCGCCGCTAGACTCACCGGCGCTTTCTCCCGGGGGCTTTGCGCCGACCTTGGGGGGAGACGATTTTTCGCAGAAAAATCGGACCCGGGCTCCGAACGCCGGCACGATGCTTCTTCAGGCTCCGCTCTGCGCCACGTCCTCCGCAGCCGGAATCGGAAGGGTCACCACCCGCTTGCCCCGAGCGCCGAGGGCGAGCCTTCCCTCGCACAGCGCCACCGCATCCTTGCCGAAGACCTGCGCCCGCCAGCCCCTGAGCGCCGCCACGTCACGCTTGCCTGCGGCCAGCGCATCAAGATCGGCGGCCGAGGCGATCAGCTTCTGTGCCACCTTTTCCTGCTCGCAGCGCGCCTTGAGCAGCACCCGGAGCAGATCCGCGAGCGCCGGGTTCACCTGCAGCTTGTCGCGCCCGTTCGATGCCGGACGGGGCCGGTCCTCTCCGGGCACGGCCAACCCGGCCTCTATCGCCGCCAGTATCCCCCGGGCAATCTCGCCCTTGCGTGCCTCGCGCAAGAGCAGGCGCATCCGCCCCAGCTCCTTCATGTCGCTCGGACGCGCCGAGGCAAGCTCCATCAGCGCATCGTCCTTGAATACCCGGTTGCGCGGGATGTTGCGCCGCTGCGCATAGGCTTCGCGAAAGCGCGCAAGCTCGCGCACGATGGCGAGGAAAGCGCCGGAATTACTGCGCGTTTTCAGCCGCTTCCAGGCCTCTTCCGGCTCGATCACATAGGTCTCGGGGCTGGTCAGCGCCTGCATTTCCTCGTCCAGCCACGAGGCGCGCCCGTTTCTTTCAAGCTCGTCTCTGAGCCACTCGTAGATCCGGCGCAGATGGGTCACATCGCCGATCGCGTATTTCTTCTGCGCCTCGCTCAGCGGCCGGCGCGACCAGTCGGTAAAGCGCGAACTCTTGTCCACCTGCGCGCGCGCGATCTTGCGCACCAGCGTTTCATAGCCCGCCTGGTCGCCAAAGCCGCAGACCATCGCCGCCACCTGGGTATCGAACAGCGGCTTCGGGAAGATCCCGGCATCGTGGTAGAATATCTCCAGATCCTGGCGCGCGGCGTGAAACACCTTGACCACGCTTTCATCGGCAAACAGTTCGTAAAGCGAGGCCAGAGAAAGCCCCTCGGCCAGCGGGTCCACCAGCACCGCGTCCTGCGCGTCATCCTCGCCGGCCACGGCCAGCTGGATCAGGCAGAGCTTGGAATAATAGGTGCGTTCGCGCAGGAATTCGGTATCGACGGTGACATAGGGAAATTTCGCGGCGTGGCGGCAATAGGCTTCGAGCGCCTCGGTGGTGGTAATGGTCTGCATGATCCGCTTTCACAGCTATTTCCGGGGTGTGATAGGCGCTCGCGCGGGAAAAGAAAAGCCTCGCGTATCAGGAGAGCAATAGCGGGCCGCGCTCGCCGGCGAGGAAGCGCTTGAGCACGGCCGGGTAAAGGCGGTGCTCCAACTGCAGGATGCGCGCGGCGAGGCTTTCCGGCGTGTCGTCGGGCGCGATAGCGACGCGCGCCTGGCCCAGCACCGGGCCGCCGTCAAGCTCGGCGGTCACTTCGTGCACGCTGCAGCCGGCCTCGCGCTCGCCGGCTTCGATGGCGCGGCGGTGGGTGTCAAGCCCCTTGTATCTGGGCAGCAGCGAGGGGTGGATATTGAGCATCCGCCCCTGCCAGCGGGCGACGAAATCGCCGCTCAGCACCCGCATGAAGCCGGCAAGGCAGATCACGTCGGGCGCCGCTTTCTCGAGCGCCGCCTGCAGCGCGCGCTCGAAGGCCTGCCGGTCGCTCCCGAAGGCGCGGTGGTCCACTACCGCCGTGGGCACACCCAGCGCCTCGGCCCTGGCCAGCCCGGCCGCGCCGGGGCGATTGGAGAGCACGAGGCAGGCCTCGGCCCCGGGCATGTCGGCGAGTGCCTTCACCAGCGCCACCATGTTCGAGCCGCTGCCCGAAATGAGGATGGCGACGCGCTTCACGGACTTTGCGCTCCCTTCGCGCCCTGCATCCCCTTCGCGAGTCACAGCAGCCGCCCCGTATAGGAGACCCCCGCCCCGGCTTCTACGACCCCGAGCCGCACCACCCGCTCGCCCGCCTCCTCGAGCAGCGCCGCCAGCGCCTCGGCGCGCGCGGGGGCGACCACCAGCACCATGCCGATGCCGGCATTGAAGGTCTTGAGCAGCTCGCCTTCGGAAAGCCCCCCCGCCTCGGCCAGCCAGGCAAAGACCGCGGGCAGTTCCCAGGCCGAGAGCTCCACCCGCGCGCCCAGCCCCTCGGGCAGCACGCGCGGCAGGTTCTCGGTGAGCCCGCCGCCGGTGACATGGGCGAGCCCATGCACGCCGCCCGCGCGGATCGCCGCCAGGGCCGGGCGCACATAGAGCCGCGTGGGCGTGAGCAGGGCCGCGCCCAGCGTGTCATCTGAAAACGGACTGGGATCGCCCCAGCCCAGCCCCGCGCGCTCGACTATGGCGCGCACCAGCGAATAGCCGTTGGAATGAACCCCGTCGCTCAGAAGCCCCAGCAGCACGTCGCCCTCGGCCACCCCGGCGGGCAGCGCAGCCCCGCGCTCCATGGCGCCCACGGCAAAGCCCGCAAGGTCAAAGTCGCCATCCGCATACATGCCCGGCATCTCGGCGGTTTCGCCGCCGATCAGGGCCGCGCCCGAGGCCTTGCAGGCGCCGGCAATGCCCTCGACGATGCGCGCGGCGGCGTCGGTCTCAAGCCGGCCGGTTGCGAAATAGTCGAGGAAAAACAATGGATCCGCCCCCTGGCACACGAGATCGTTCACGCACATGGCCACGAGATCAATGCCGATCGTCTCAATCATCCCCGTATCAATGGCGATCCTGAGCTTGGTGCCCACCCCGTCGGTCGCCGCCACCAGCACCGGGTCGCGATAGCCAGCGGCGGCCAGATCGAACAGCCCGCCAAAGCCGCCCAGACCGGCCATCACCCCGGGTCGGTCCGTGGCGCGCGCCGCCGGCTTGATCCGCTCCACCAGCTGATTGCCCGCGTCGATATCCACCCCGGCCCCGGCATAGGTCAGCCCGTCTTTCGCTTCCGCCATCTCCGCCCCCTTGCGCCAGCGCCCGGACCGCGCCCGGACAGGGACCGGATAGAGCAAGCCCGGTCCCATGTCCACGGATTCGCGCAATTTGCAATTTCCGGCGCGCTTGGACGCCTAGCGACAGTTGACGCGCCTGCCTGATTTGGTAACAGGGGCATGGCGGGCCTGTAGCTCAGTTGGTTAGAGCGGAGCGCTCATAACGCTTTGGTCGCAGGTTCGAGTCCTGCCGGGCCTACCATCGCTT
>JALTZY010000091.1 GCA_027045905.1 Paracoccaceae bacterium | reverse complement strand
CCTCCCCGCCGCTTGCCCCCTGCCCGCCCACAGGATATAGTGTCTGGAAGCGAACAGAGCACAACAGCCAAGGTCAGGAACCCCCGTGAGCGACACACCTCAACCTCCTGAAAATACAGGCGAAACGCCCCCCGAGCGCCCGACGTGGTCCGGCCCCTCCATCTCCATCGAAGCGGAGATGAAGGCCTCCTATCTCGACTACGCCATGAGCGTGATCGTCAGCCGCGCGATCCCCGATCTGCGCGACGGGCTCAAGCCCGTGCACCGGCGCATCCTGTTTGCCATGCACGAGACCGGCAACAGCCACGACAAGCCCTATCGCAAATCGGCCCGCCCGGTGGGCGACACGATGGGCAAATACCACCCCCACGGCGATGCGGCGATCTATGACGCGCTGGTGCGCATGGCCCAGCCCTTTTCCATGAGCCTGCCGCTGCTGGACGGGCAGGGCAATTTCGGCTCCATGGACGGCGACAACCCGGCCGCCATGCGCTATACCGAAGTGCGCATGGACCGCCCCGCCGCCTTCCTGCTCGCCGATATCGAGAAGGATACGGTGGATTTCCAGGACAATTACGACGGCAAGGACCAGGAGCCGACGGTGCTGCCGGCGCGCTTTCCCAACATGCTGGTCAATGGCGCCGGCGGCATTGCCGTGGGCATGGCCACCAATATCCCGCCGCACAATCTGGGCGAGGTGGTGGATGCGACGCTGGCGCTGATCGAAGACCCGGACCTTTCCAGCGAAGCGCTGATGCGCTACATCCCCGGCCCGGATTTTCCCACCGGGGGCATCATCCTCGGCCGCTCCGGCGTGCGCAAGGCCTATACCGAGGGGCGCGGTTCTGTCACCATCCGGGCAAAGACCCGCATCGAGGAGATCCGCCGCGACCGCCACGCCATCGTCATCGACGAGATCCCCTATCAGGTCAACAAGGCGAGCATGATCGAGAAGATCGCCGATCTCGTACGCGAAAAGAAGATCGAGGGCATCGCCGCGGTGCAGGACGAAAGCGACCGCATCGGCGTGCGGGTTGTGATCGAGCTCAGGCGCGACGCCACCCCGGAAGTGGTGCTGAACCAGCTTTACCGCTTCACCCCGATGCAGACCAGCTTCGGCTGCAACATGCTGGCGCTCAACGGCGGCCGGCCCGAGCAGCTGACGCTTCGCGATTTCCTGAGCCATTTCATCACCTTCCGCGAGGAAGTGGTGGCGCGGCGCACGGCGTTTGAGCTTAGAAAGGCCCGTGAGCGCGCCCATGTGCTCTGCGGCCTCGCCGTGGCGGTCTCCAATGTGGACGAGGTGGTGGCCACCATCCGCGCCTCCGCCGACCCGGCCGAGGCGCGCGAGCGGCTGATGACCCGGCGCTGGCCGGCCGAGGAGATCGCCGAATATATCCGCCTGATCGACGACCCCACCCACAAGATCAACGACGACGGCACCTACAACCTCTCCGAAATCCAGGCCCGCGCCATTCTCGACCTGCGCCTGCAGCGCCTCACCGCGATGGGGGTCAGGGAGGTGACCGACGAGCTGGTGAGCCTCGCCGAAAGCATCCGCGACTACCTCGCCATCCTGCGCTCGCGCGAGCGCATCATGGCGATCATCTCGGACGAACTGCGCGAGGTGAAGGAGAAATTCGCCGTCGCTCGCCGCACCGAGATCGTGGACTGGTCCGGCGACATGGACGACGAAGACCTGATCGAGCGCGAAGACATGGTGGTGACCGTCACCCAGACCGGCTATATCAAGCGCACGCCGCTGGCCGAATTCCGCGCGCAAAGGCGCGGCGGCAAGGGCGTGGCCGGCATGGTCACCAAGGAAGAAGACGTGGTGACCGCGCTCTTCGTCGCCAATACCCATACCCAGCTTCTGTTCTTCACCACCGAGGGCATGGTCTACAAGCTCAAGACATGGCGCCTGCCCCAGGGCGGGCGCACCGCCAGGGGCAAGGCGATGGTCAATATCCTGCCGATCCCCAATGGCGTATCGGTCGCCGCGATCATGCCGGTGGACGTGCCCGAGGAGGCGTGGAACGAGCTTCAGATCGTCTTTGCCACCTCGTCGGGCGACGTGCGGCGCAATGCGCTCAGCGATTTCACCAATGTGCGCGCCAATGGCAAGATCGCCATGGAGCTGCCCGAGGGGGTGGAGCTTGTCAACGCGGCGATTGCGAGCGAGACCGATGACGTGATGCTGGTCACCGCCTCGGGGCGCGCGATCCGCTTCCCCTCCACCGATCTGCGCATCTTCAAGGGGCGCAAGTCCACCGGCGTGCGCGGCATCCGGCTCACCGATACGCAGGATCGGGTGGTCTCCATGGCCGTGATCCGCCATTTCGAGGCCACGCCCGAGGAGCGCGCCGCCTATCTCAAGATGCGCCGCGCCGCCGCCGGCACCGGCGAGGAGGAGGCCGACGAAGCCCCCGCCGGCGACCTCTCGCCCGAGCGCTTTGCCGAGATGGCCGCTGCCGAAGAGCTCATCGTCACCATCTCCGAGAGGGGCCTGGGCAAGACCAGCTCCAGCCACGACTACCCGGTGCGCGGGCGCGGGGGCATGGGCGTCAATGCCTGGGGAAAGACCATGAAGGGCGGCGCGCTGGTCGCCTCCTTCCCGGTCGCGCCCGAAGACCAGATCATGCTCGCCACCTCCACCGGCCAGTCGATCCGCTGCCCGGTCGAGGGCATCTCGTTTCGCTCCCGCTCGGCGGGCGGCGTTAAGGTGTTTGATACCGCCGACGGCGAAACCGTGGTCTCGGTCGCCCGCATCATGAGCGAGGAAACGGGAGAAGAAACGGGCGGGGAATCCCCGGAGAACTGACCCACTCCACGGGCAAGGGCAAGGGCGTACGCGGGAAACAATCCCTGCCCCCCGCGCCCTTTGCCGCCAAAACACACCACAATCTCCTCATTCGCGCCGCCTTTTGGCCTGAATCCGCGCACAGGATGCATCCTGAGGAAAGCCTGGAGAATCGCGGGCAGAGAGGATGAACGTGATGCGCAAGGAAAACCGGATCGGAAATGGCTCCAGGCACGAAATGCTGCGCCTCGCGGTGGCGCTTTATGTGATGGGGGCGGCCATCGGCCTCTGGACCGCGCCGGGCGGCGCGGGGCCGCTGGAGGGCCTGTTCGGCCCGGCCCTGGCCGCGGATCTGTATGCTCTCGCCCTGTTCGGCGCCGCCTGGTGCATCCTCGTGGGACTGCGCCTGCAATGGGCGAGTCTGGTGCTGATGGCGCTGGTGCTGGGCACGGCAGGCGCCGGCGGCAGTACCGGGATGGACGAGATTCTGCTGGTGGGGCTGCTGCTGCCGCTGGCCGGGGCCCTGCGCCGCAGAGAAGCGCCCGGGCCCGATATAGGGCGCATCCGCCTGCATCATCGCCCGACCAAAACCGGGCGCATCCGCCTGCGGCGCATCAGGGCCGCCTCATGCTCCACCCGCCGCCCCGCGCTCCGCTCCGGCGCGCCCGCTGCGACGCATCCGTTCAGCCAGAGCCCGGATGAACTGACCTGCCTGTTCGACCAGATCGGCGAGGTGCGCCAGGGCTGAACCGGCCGTGGACCATGTATCTGGCCACGCAGCCGGAGCCGTGGTGCCGTGCTGGCGACAGGACCACCGGGGTCGGGAGCGGGAGCGGAACCTGGCGTTGCCTTTTGCGCCGCGCCGCACTATCTGCCCCCCATGGGTGAAGAGCTTCATATCGTCGGCGGCGGGCTTGCGGGCTCTGAAGCCGCCTGGCAGGCGGCGCGGGCGGGCGTCCGGGTGGTTCTGCACGAGATGCGCCCCGAAGTGGGCACATTCGCCCACCGGACCGGCGATCTGGCCGAGATGGTCTGCTCCAATTCGTTTCGCTCCGATGACAGCGAGCACAACGCGGTGGGACTCTTGCATTGGGAGATGCGCGCGGCCTGCTCGCTGATCATGGAAATGGCCGACCGCCACCGCCTGCCCGCCGGCGGCGCGCTGGCGGTGGACCGCGCGGCCTTTTCGCGCGGGGTTACAGAGCGGCTCATGGGACTCGATAACCTGCGCATCGCGCGCGGCGAGATCACCGAACTGCCCGAAAGCGGCCGCTGGATCATCGCCACCGGCCCGCTCACCTCCGGCGCGCTCGGCGCGGCGATCCAGGCCGAGACCGGCGCCGACCGGCTGGCCTTTTTCGACGCCATCGCCCCGATCGTGCACGCCGACAGTATCGACATGAGCGTAGCCTGGGCGCAATCGCGCTATGACAAGGGCGAGAGCGAAGAAGAGCGCAAGGCCTATCTCAACTGCCCGCTGAATCGCGACCAGTACGAGGCCTTCATCGACGCCCTGCTGGCGGCCGAAAAGACCGAGTTTCACGAAGGCGAAACCGCCGGCTATTTCGACGGCTGCCTGCCGATCGAGGTCATGGCCGAGCGCGGGCGCGACACCCTGCGCCATGGTCCGATGAAGCCGGTCGGGCTGACCAATGCGCACCGGCCCGCCGAAAAGCCCTACGCGGTGGTGCAGCTGCGCCGGGACAATGCGCTCGGCACGCTCTACAACATGGTGGGCTTTCAGACCAAGATGAAACATGGCTCGCAAGTATCTGTTTTCCGTATGATTCCGGGGCTTGAGAATGCGCGCTTTGCCCGCCTTGGCGGGATCCACCGCAACACCTTCATCAATTCGCCAACCCTGCTCGACCGCCAGATGCGCCTCTGCTCGCGACCCCATATCCGCTTTGCCGGCCAGATTACCGGGGTCGAGGGCTATGTGGAAAGCGCGGCGATGGGGCTGCTTGCCGGGCGGATGGCGGCGGCGGAAATCAGGGGCACGCCCCTTCCTGACGTGCCGCAGGACAGCGCCATGGGCGCGCTGATCCACCACATCACCGGCGGCGCCGAGGCCAGGAGCTTTCAGCCGATGAACGTCAATTTCGGCCTGTTTCGCCCCGTGGAAGGGCTGAAGGGTGGGCGGCGCGGGCGCAAGGACCGATACAAGGCCTATACGGAGCGCGCCAAGGCCGCCTGGCTGGGCTGGCTGGAGGAGCAGGGCTGAGCGCTGCTGCCCGAGGCCGGTGCGAGTCGTCGGCACGCGGTCGGGGGTTCCACCCCCGGACCCCCGGAGTATTTGCAGGAGGGGATGTCCTAGATAACTAGTTTAGATACGTCTTAACCCATTGTCTTAGCTGTGATAACTGCGCCAATGGGTCACTGTTGTTGAATCTCCATTCACACTCCTTCAAGAATAGCCCGAAATGGTCTT
>JALTZY010000090.1 GCA_027045905.1 Paracoccaceae bacterium | reverse complement strand
GCGGGGGCGAAGGTCAGGGGCATGGCGGACTTCCCGGGCTGGCTGGCCCGCTGAGCGAAGCGGGCCGGATCGGGGCAAGCTTAGCGCGCCCCTGCGCGGCTGCAAGGAAAATTCCCGCCGCCGCGCCGTCTGTCGCGGACCGGACCGGGCAAGCGGTGGCCACCCCTGCGCGGCCGGTCCCGGGATCGCCTCGGGTCCGCCTCAGACCCGCATGTCCTGCAGGTCCCACACCGCCACCAGGGAACTCTCGCCGATCCGCAGGAGCCGGGCCAGTACGGCGCAATAGGCGGCACTGTCCCGCCCCGCGGCCAGGTAGAGCGCATCACGCCCGACCCGGGCCAGCGTGGTCATGCCCACCTTCTGGGCAATGGCGACCAGCGCCCTCACCGCTTCGCGCAGCCTGTCCACCGCGCCTTCTCGGTGATGGCGCTCTGCCCGGGCCAGCAGCACGGCCAGCTCCTCCATGGCATGGCTTACCATCTGATCCGCTCCTTGCGGCCCCATCTGCAGCACCAGCATCTCCAGCTGGTCCTGATCCAGACGCACCGGCTCATCCGGCCTCAGCTCGATGATATTACCCACGTTTCACCCTCTTGATTCACACCCCGTATCTGCGCTCATGATGCGCCCGGTTTCTCAAGAAAAGGTTTCCGCGAAAGCCAAATATCCCTCGAACTTGCCCCAAATCCTCGTTAAAATGCCGCAAATCGGATGGGGACTTATGGGGGAATTGATGCAGATCGCCAAACCGCTGCCGGATTATCTGGTAACCCGTTATCGGGGATGGAAAGCTACCGGATACGAGAAGAACAAGGCCTGGTACCGCCACTTGGCCACCGACGGACAGCATCCGCGGGCGATGGTCATTTCCTGCTGCGATTCGCGGGTACATGTAACCTCGATCTTCGGGGCCGACCAGGGCGAATTCTTCATCCACCGCAATATCGCCAATCTCGTCCCGCCCCATGAGCCGGACGGTCGCCATCACGGCACTTCGGCAGCGGTCGAATATGCCGTCACCGCGCTCAAGGTGGCCCATATCATCGTCCTGGGCCATTCCCAATGCGGGGGCGTGCAGGGCTTTCACGACATGTGCGCCAGCGGCGACGCCACGGCGAAATCCAGCTTTGTCGGCGCCTGGGTCGAATTGCTGCGCCCCGGATTCGAACGCCTGGGCGGGCCCGGCAAGCCGGTTGACATGACCGCCCTGGAGCATGAGGCGGTGCTGGTGTCGCTGGACAATCTCGGGACCTTCCCCTTCGTGGAACAGGCCGTCGCCGAAGGGCGTCTGACCCTGCACGGCTGCTGGCACGATATCGGCAGCGGAACGCTCAAGTACTACAGCCCGGAGGAGGGCGCCTTCATCGCCGTATGACCGGGCGGGGCCGCATGACCGGGAAAGCGCGGGATCGGTGGAGCCCGCGCCCATGACATGCAGGCCTGAAAGCCGGCGCAGGGGAGCTTCAGGCTACCCGCAGGACGATCTTGCCCATATGCGCCCCGGATTCCATGCGGGCATGGGCCTTGGCCGCGTCTTCCAGAGCGAAGGTTTCATCCATCACCGGGGCGATTCGTCCCGCTTCCAGAAGGGGCCAGACCCTCGCGCGCAATTTCCTTGCGATACGCGCCTTGGCCAGGTCGCTCTGCGGGCGCAGGGTGGAGCCGGTGAGCGTGAGCCGGCGGGCCATGATCTGCGCGAAGCTGATTTCCGCCCTGGGCCCGGCGAGGAAGGCGATATGGATCATCCGCCCCTCCATGGCCATTGCTTTGATATTGCGCCCGATATAGCTGCCGCCGACCATGTCGAGCACGAGATTCGCACCCCCCGCCTCGCGCAGGATGGCGGCGAAATCCTCCTCGCGGTAGTTGATCGCCCGCTCCGCGCCCAGCCGCGTGGCAAGCGCGCATTTCTCCTCGCTGCCGGCGGTGGCAAAGACCCGGGCGCCGAATACACGCGCCAGCTGGATCGCCGTGGTGCCGATACCGGAGCTTGCGCCATGCACGAGGAAGCGCTCGCCCGCGCCGAGCCCACCGCGCATGAAGACATTGCTCCAGACGGTGAAATGCGTCTCGGGCAGGCAGGCGGCTTCGCGCATGCCCAGCCCGTCGGGCACGGGCAGGGCATGGGCCGCCGGGCAGGTGGCGTATTCGGCATATCCGCCGCCGGGCAGCAGGGCGCATACCCGCTCGCCCACCGCCACGCCGCTCACCCCCGGCCCGATCGCCACCACCTCGCCCGAGGCCTCCAGCCCCGGCAGGTCGCTGGCGGTCGGCGGGGGCGCGTAGCTGCCGGCGCGCTGCAGGGCATCGGGGCGGTTGACGCCAGCAAAGGCCACCTTCAGCAGCACCTCGCCGTAGCCCGGCCGGGGCAGCGGACGCATGCAGGACCTGAGCGCCTCCGGCCCGCCCGGGGCGCTGATCTCCACCGCGCGCATCTGATCGGGCAGGCTCATCGCCGGCTCCCTTCCTGCGGCGCACGCACACCGTCGAGCAGGCGCCCCGGCCCGCGCATGAAGGCCTGAAACAGCCCGCTTTCGCGCACGCGCCCCTTGAATTGCTCGATCTTCATCACATCCTTGATCCGCCGCTCGAGAAAGGCCCAGCTCTCCGCGCTCCCCTCGCTCTCGTCGCCCAGCCAGAACAGCACCGTTGCGCTATAGACGGCCGAGAGCGTGGCGCGCTTGGTGTACCAGTTGATGTCGCGTGACGTGTCGCCCAGGGTGCTCCAGATCCGGTCTGCCGTGCCCCAGACGGCGGCCGAGCCCAGGGCAGCGTATTGCGGCAGGGCAAACAGCGCCATGCCCCGGCGCACAAGCTCGCGGTCGGCCACCTCCAGGCGCAGACGCACCCCGAGCGCGATCCGGTCGCGGTAGCGCAACCCCTCCATGTCGGCCGTGCGCAGGCGCGCCGCCATTTCGTCATCGCCGCGCTTGTGATAGGCGAGCGCCACATCCACCGGCCCGCGGGGAAACAGCGCCTTCACCGCCTCCTCGCCGATTTCAAGCTCATCAGCGGCAGCCCGCATGGCCGCTTCGCTCCAGCCCTCGAACACCACATGCGGCAGGACCGCATCGAGAAATCTGTCCCTGTCCGTCATCCTGTCAGCATCGCACCTCGCCTGCCGGTGGACAAGCGTCTTTTCTCCTGCTATAGGAGCGCCTCCTGCAAGATGTGCAACTCTAACTTGGAAAGGTGGTGAAAACCACATGCAGGTCACCGTACGCGACAACAATGTCGATCAGGCGCTTCGTGCCCTGAAGAAGAAGCTGCAGCGCGAGGGTGTGTTTCGCGAAATGAAGCTTCGGCAGCATTACGAAAAGCCCTCCGAGAAGAAGGCGCGTCAGAGGGCGGAGGCGATCCGCCGGGCGCGCAAGCTGGCTCGGAAGAAGGCGCAGCGCGAAGGGCTGATGTAAACCGTCGCAAACGCTGGAAACACGACCCCCGCAGCTTGGCTGTGGGGGTTTTCCGCCCGTATCTGCCCATATCTGCCGGTATCTCCGGCGAAATCGCGGCATCCCTCCGGGGCAGATCCCGGGCGCAGTTCGCAACCCGCAGCCGGGGCCGCTTTTGCGGAAAATCGTCCTGCCCGACAGGAGCCATCCGGCAGAACCCGGCCGTCCGCCTTGACCTTCGCCCCGCCACACCGCACTCTGGCGCAAAACGGAGCAGCCCTTGGCCCGCAGCACGAGACCCTTTGCCGCCTTCGAGTGGATGATCGCCTGGCGCTACCTGCGCGCGCGTCGCGCCGAGGGGGGCATCAGCGTGATGACATGGATATCGCTGATCGGCATCATGCTCGCCGTCGCCGCGCTGATCATCACGCTCGCGGTGCGCACCGGCTTTCGCGAGGAATTCGTCGATACCATCCTCGGCGCCAATTCTCATGTCACCATCTACGCACCGGTCACAGTCACCGAGACCGGCCGGACCACCCGCGCCATTGCCGATTACGAGGCCATGGCCGCGCGCATTGCCGCCGTGCCCGGGGTGGTGCGCGCCGCCCCGCTCGTCAAGGGCCAGGTCATGGCCAACCGGGGGCGCGCCAATACCGGGGTCGAGGTATTCGGCATCCGCCCCGAGGATCTCGCCGCGATCCCGCGAATCGCCCACCCGGAAGCGCAGCAGGGCAGCCTCGAGGACTTCGCGCGCGGCATCGCCATCGGCTCGGGGGTGGCGCGCGAGCTGGGGGTCTATGTAGGCGACCGGATCAAGCTGATCTCGCCCAACGGGGTCAAGACCGCCTTCGGCACCAGCCCGCGCGTCAACGCCTATGAAGTCACCTATATCTTCACCGCCGGGCGCTATGATATCGACCGCACCCGCGTCTATCTGCCCTTCGAGGAAGCGCAGCGCTTTTTCGACCGCGAGGGCCATGCCGACGAGATCGAGGTGATGGTGGAGGATCCCGAGGCGATCGACGCGCTCACCCCGGCGATCCGCGAAGCCGCCGGCCCCGGCACCACCGCCTGGACCTGGCGCGACCGCTCCGGCGCCTTTCTGCGCGCGCTCGACATGGAGGATAACGTGATGTTCGTGATCCTCTCGATCCTGGTGCTGATCGCCTCGATGAACATCGTCTCGGGCCTGATCATGCTGGTCAAGAACAAGGGCCGCGATATCGGCATCCTGCGCACCATGGGGCTGAGCCAGGGCTCGGTGCTGCGGGTCTTCTTCCTCTGCGGGGCACTGACCGGGCTGGTGGGCACGCTTCTCGGGGTGATCGTCGGGGTGCTGTTCGCGCTCAATATCGACCAGATCTTCGCGCTCGTCGATTACATCGCCGGCGGCGGGGTATGGGATCCGAGCGTGCGCGGCATCTACCGCCTGCCGGCGAAGCTCGAGGCGGGGGACGTGGCCTCGGCGATCGGCCTGTCGCTGTTCCTCAGCTTCGTCGTCACCCTGCTGCCGGCCCGGCGCGCGGCGCGGATGAACCCGGTGGAGGCGCTGCGCTATGAGTGAAGAAGTGCTCAGGCTCGAAGCCATCCGCAAGGGCTACAACCACGGCCAGCCCTCGAAAATCACCGTACTGCAAGACGCTTCCCTGACGCTCGCCAGGGGCGAGGTGGCGGCGCTGGTAGCCCCCTCCGGCGCGGGCAAGTCCACGCTGCTGCACATTGCCGGGCTGCTGGACGTGCCCGACAGCGGCAAGGTGCTGATACAGGGCCGCGATACCGGCCGGCTCGGCGAGCGCGCCCGCACCTCGATACGGCGCGAGCAGGTGGGCTTCATCTACCAGTTCCACCACCTGCTGCCGGAATTCTCGGCGCTGGAAAACGTGGTCCTGCCGCAGCTGGCGGCAGGTGCCGGCGCGCGCGCGGCCAGGGCGCGGGCGCGCGACCTGCTCGCCCGCGTCGGCATGGCGGAGCGCGCGAGCCACCGCCCGGCGGCGCTCTCTGGCGGCGAACAGCAGCGCGTCGCCTTCTGCCGGGCGCTGGCCAACGCGCCCGCCCTGCTGCTCGCCGACGAGCCCACCGGCAATCTCGACCCGGAGACATCCGAAACCGTCTTCTCGGTGCTCATGGATCTGGTGCGCGCCTCCGGCCTCTCGGCCCTGATCGCCACCCACAATCTCGGGCTTGCCAGGCGCATGGACCGCATGCTGAAGCTCGAGGGGGGGCGGATCGTCGCCGCATAGGCTTGGCCCGCCCAGGCCGGCCAGACCCCGCTGCCATCAGTCCGCCCCGAGCGGCATGGCTCCGCGATTGCCCGCCCGACGGCGGTCAGGCACGCCGGGCCGGGACTGCTCCCCTGGTCGTTTTGCATTCTTGCTTGAATCAGAATCGCTCCTTCCGGAAATTCCGAATGCCGACAGGGCCCAAGCGCAGGGTAAAGAGTCCCGCGCGCAGCTTCAGCCGGTCGAGGATCAGGCTGGCCTCGGGAACGGAGGCATATTCGACTTCGAGGCGAAATTCCTCCAGCATGAGCGGTGACAGGTGGCCCGGCCCGGCGGTGATGCCGTAGCGCATCCGGCAGACCAGGCGCCCGGCCCGGCGGTGCCGGCCGGTGAGGCTGACCTGCACCACCCTTCGCCCGTCATAGAGGGCAAAACCCTCGGGGCAGTCTCCGCCCGGCGGGCTGACCAGGCGGACAAAGGCGCTGGCCGGGTCGATCACGCCCCGGGGCACGCGGGCGGCGGCCGACAGGGGCGTGCGCTGGTCGGGCGGGCTGATCTGCACGCCCTGCACCCGGCCTGCCGGGTCGATCACGAAGGAAATGTCGCGCGTCTTGCGCGTGGTACGGCTGGCCGAAGCATAGGCGATGCTGCCATCGGCGCGATGCTCGGCGGTGGCACTGAAGCTGCCGTCAAAGACACCAAGGGGCGTCTGGCTGACGACGCTCCCGAGGGCGGGACCGGTCGCACGCGCCTCATAGCGCAAGGTGCCGAGGGTGAGGCCCGCAAGCGTGATCCGCCAGGTGAGCGCCGCGGGCGGACCGGTGTCGGGGAGGGCGCTGGTCTGGCTGCAGACGGCCTTGGCCGGCAGGGCCAGTGCCAGCGCCAGCGCGGCGGCCAGAGGGCGGCGCATCTCAGAAGCGGTCCAGCAGGCGGCGCAGGTAGTCGCGCTCGCCCTCGGGGCGCTGGCTTTCGCCGGCGCGTCGGCGCAGCTCCTGCATCAGCTCTTCGGCGCGGCGATAGACATCGGGACCCTGCAGATAGGGCGCCTCGGTGGTGAGGCCGCCGCGGCTGTTTGACCCGCGCCCGAGCGGGTCGGTGGACGCCCTGTCGCCAGGGCCTCCCTCCGCGCCGGGCTGGCCGGAGCGATTCTGCTCGGTTTCGGCAAGGGCGCGGTCGAGCCGACGCATTCCCTCGCGCAGCGCCTCCATGGCCTCGGCCTGACGGTCGAGCGCGCCGGGAAGGTCGCCCTCGGCCAGATCCTCGGTGGCGTCACGCATGGCGCGTTCGGCCCGGCGCAGGGCCTCGCGGGCGGCATCGCCCTCTTCGGTGCCGGCACCGGGGAGGTTCCTGCGCTGGCGCTCTATCCGGTCGGCAAGCGCCTGCTGGCGCCCGGCAAGCCCGCCTTCGGCGCTCTCGCCCTCGGCCCCCTTTCCGTCGCCCTCGCCTCCCTGCCCGTCATGGCTCCTTCCCTGCCCGCGGCCGCCGTTGCGGCCGACATTCCGGTCGCTCTCGCCGGCCTGCGCCGAAGGGTTGGCCTGCTCCTGAAGGTCGCGAAAGGCCTCGTCGGCAAGGCCCTGCTGACGGGTCAGGCTGTCGGCGAGCCCCTGCATGGCCTCGCCGCCCTCACCCCCGCCCTCTCCCGGTCGGAGCTCGGCGGCCTGCATGTTTTCCATCAGTTCCCGAAGCTGGTCGAGCATGGCCATGGCCTCGGCCTGCCGGCCTTCCCTCATGGCCTGTTCGATGGCGTCCATCATTGCCTCGAGATCCTGCTGGGTGAGTTCCATCCCCGGTGCCTGGTCGGGCCGGTCGGGCTGGTCGATCCCGGCCTGATCTTCCGGCGGCCGAGCCTGCTCGGCAAGCTGGCGGGTATAATCGCGCATGGCCTCGCGCAGCTCGTCCATGAGCTCGGCAAGCTCCTCCCGGCTTGCCCCCTGGCGCATGGCTTCGGCGAGGCGCTCCTGAGCCTGGCGCAGGCGCTCGCGAGCATCGTCGAGGCTGGTTTCGTCGAGACTCAGGGCGATGTCCCAGAGGTCCTGCGCCACCCGGTCGCGGGTCGCTTCGTTGAGCGGCGTTTCGCCCTCCAGCCTGCGCGCGATCATGCGCAGCATCAGATAGGTGACGTCGCGGCGAAAGAAGCCCTCGGGCCGGTTGGACAGGGCACGCAGCAGGCGGGCGACGCGGGGCGCATTGGCGCGGTTCCAGAGCAGGTCGCGGCGCTGCTCGATCAGGGCCATGGCCAGCGGGTCGAGGAAACGGCGGGAGGGCAGCGTGATCTCGAGCGGCGCGGCGCGGCCCTGCTGGCCGAGATCGTCGCTGGCGCTCAGCACCAGCGTCACCGGCAGGCCCGCCCAGGGGTGCTCGGCGAGATTGGCGGCCATGGTTTCGCTGAATTCGACCCGTTCGCCGCGCCGGGCCACTGGCAGGTCGATCAGGACAGGTTCGCGCGGCTCCGGCTCGGCTGCAAGCCCGTAGCGGCGGCTGACGCGGGCGAGGTCGAGGCGAATCTCGGCGCTTGCCGAGGCGACGCCGTAATCGTCGCTGGCCGTGAAGCCTTGCTCGAAATCGCCGGAAAGGCTACGGACAAGCTCGCCCGCGGGCGCAATCATCGGCGGCAGGTCGGCGAGCGCCACCACCTGCCAGCGCCTGCTGCCGCCGGGGCCGGTGATCTCCAGTACGCCGTCGCGCTCGACGGCGAAGCTGGTGGCAGGCACATCGCCCTGCTCTTCGCCGGAAATGGCGGGAATGGGCGGAGAGGCCCCGGAAACACTCTGAGCGAGGGAAATATCCCCCGGCCGGCCATAAAAGCGCAGCGAAATGCGGCTGCCGTGCGGCAGACTCAGCGCGCCGTCGGGCTGGTCGGCCAGGTAGAGCACCGGCTTGCCGGTATGGGCGGGCGGGGTGATCCAGCCTTCCCAGGAGGAGGAGAAGGCGGCAGGGGCAGGACGCCCTCCGGGCAGGAGCACGCCAGGACCTTCCGGAGGCAGACCGGCACCAAAGATCAGCGAGGCGATCAGCGCCACCGCCGCCATCAGGCGCAGCGCGTAAGGGTCGCGCCGGGCCAGGTCAGGGCGTGGGGGAATGGCGCGTGCATCCCCGAGCCGGGCGGCCATGCGGGCGCGGTGGGCCTGCCAGAGGGCGCGGCTGGCGGCATCGCCGGTACCGATCGCCTGCCGGTCGGCAAGGGCGGCGAGCGGGCGGCCGGGCAGGCGGGCGTCGATACGCGCGACCGCCGCGCCCGGACCCGGCCAGCGAAGGCGCCGGGCGCCCAGGGCAAGGGTGGCGAGCGCAAGGGCGCCGAACAGGGCGAGAAGCCCGGCCCCGAGGCGCGCGGGCAGCCAGGCGACGAGCCCGGAGAAGAGCGCCGCGCCGGCAAGCATCAGGACGCTCAGAAGCGGCCAGAACGCCCTGAGCAGCGCCTCCAGCGCCATCCCCAGAAGGGTCAGGCGCAGCTTGCGCTTCAGCCCGTGGGCGGCGTCATTGGGCAGATATTCGGGCACGCACGCCTTCCGTGACAACCATGTGGCTCAGAGCCACGCCGGTATCATATCGCGCGAAAGCATTTCTTCATAGGTCGGGCGTCGGCGGATAACCGCGAATTGAGCGCCATCCACCAGCACTTCGGGGATCAGCGGGCGCGAATTGTACTCCGACGCCATCACCGCGCCGTACGCCCCCGCCGAGCGGAAGGCCACGAGGTCGCCCGCCTGAAGCGGTGCCAGCGGGCGGGATCTGGCAAAGGTGTCGCCGGTCTCGCAGACCGGACCGACGATATCGTAAGCGGTGGGCGCGGTGCCCGGCGCGGGCTCGGCCACCGGCACGATATCGTGATGCGCTTCATAGAGCGCCGGACGCACGAGGTCGTTCATCGCCGCGTCTAGGATCAGGAATTTCCGGTCCTCGCCCTCTTTCACATAGATCACCCGCGCCACCATCAGCCCGGCATTGCCGGCGATCAGGCGGCCCGGCTCGATCTCGATCTCGCAGCCCAGATGCCCCAGCACCTCCTTGACCATCTGCCCGTATTCGAGCGGCAGCGGCGGGCCGTCATTGCCGGTCTCGTAGGGGATGCCGAGCCCGCCGCCAAGGTCGAGCCGGGTAATGGCATGGCCATCGGCGCGCAGGATCCCGGTGAGTTCGGCGATACGGCTGAAAGCCTTGCGGAAGGGGGCAAGCGAGGTGAGCTGGGAGCCGATATGCAGGTCGATCCCGATCAGATTGAGCCCCGGCAGGTTGGCGGCGGCGGCATAGGCCTCGCGGGCGCGGGAAATCGGCACGCCGAACTTGTTCTCCGCCTTGCCGGTAGCGATCTTTTCGTGGGTCTGGGCGTCCACGTCCGGGTTAATCCGAAAGGCGATGTCGGCGGTCCTGCCCAGCGCGACGGCAACCTCGGAAAGCTGGTGCATCTCCGCCTCGCTCTCCACGTTGAACTGGCGAATGCCGCCCTCAAGCGCCGCGCGCATCTCCTCGCGCATCTTGCCGACGCCGGAAAAGACGATGCGCTCGCCGGGGATGCCGGCGGCGCGCGCACGGGCATATTCGCCGCCCGATACCACGTCCATGCCCGCGCCGAGGTCGCCCAGCAGCTTCAGCACCGCAAGGTTGGAATTGGACTTGACCGAAAAGCAGATCAGGTGATCGAGCGGGCTCAGCGCCTCTTCGAACAGGCGGAAATGGCGGCGAAGCGTGGCGGCAGAATAGATGTAGAAGGGCGTGCCGACCTGGGCGGCAATATCGGGGATCGGGATGTCCTCGGCATGGAGGGTGCCATTCTGGTAGAGAAAATGATCCATGACGCGCCTTTCGTTTCAGGCGTCATAGCAGAAGGGGAGCGGGGTGCAACACTCCGCCCCGGCCGAACTCCGTCTCGGGTTCAGGCCGGGGCGCTTCGGGCAGCCGCCCGCCGCTGGCTGGTAACGGCGGATCGTGCAGTCCCCGGCGGGCCGCCGGAGCTGCGTGCGGGTGCGGCGAAATCAGGGCTTCTCGCCGCGTGCGAGCCGGGCGTTGATGTCCTCGATCACCGCCGGAAGCTCCACCAGCGAGTCGATCACATAATGGGCCCCGGACTGCTCCAGCAGCCCGCGGGCATGGGCCATGCGCCGGGCGATTTCGGCCTCCGGCAGGCTCTCCGCTTCCTCCAGCGAGTTGATGTTCATGTAGTTCGAATAGCGCACCAGCCCCACGCCCCAGCAGCCGGCATTGAGCGCCTCGCCCACGCCGGACACGGTATCGTCGCACTTGACCACGCTCCTGATCTCGCTGATCCCCAGCAGGTCCATGTTGCGATAGACCATGTGCGGGGCAGGCCGGGCACCGTGAATCACCTCGTCGCCGGCCACGGTGGCGTCCAGCGTCAGCCCCTGTTTGATCGCATCCGCATTGAGAATATCCACCATGGCGCGGGTAAAGCCGGTGGAGGCGCCGAGCTTGATCCCTTGGGCCTGCAGGCCGATCATGGCCTCGCGGATGCCCGGCAGCAGGGCGGTGTATTTCTTCAGGCAGTCGAGCTGCGCGGGCACGAAATCGGCAAACATCGCGTCCACGTCCGCCTGGTCCGGGTACTTGCCCTTTGCTTCCTTCCAGCGTTCGCGGATTGCCGGGTCTTCGGTCAGCGCCTTGATGTGCAGGTCCTTGCGCAGCCCCATCGGCCCGCGCGCCTCTTCCATGGTGATCGGCACGCCCTGCTTTTCGAACACCTCGACGAACACCACCGCCGGGGCGATCACATAGGCATCGGCGAGGGTGCCGGACCAGTCGAGGACCACGGCCTGCACCTTGCCGCGATACTGGCGCTCATAGGTATAGGGAGAGGTATTCATCTGCGTTTCCTTTCGGTTTCGTTTCGATTGGTTCAGGCTTCGAGGCGGGCGCGCTCGCGCATGGCGCTTTCGGGGGGTGCTGCGCTGGCCACGCCCATCTCTTCCAGCGCCTCTCTCACGGCGCGCACGACATCGCGCATCATCTGCGCATCGACCTGGCCGATATGGCCGAGGCGAAAGCTGTCCACCTCCGTGAGCTTGCCCGGATAGATGATGAAGCCGCGCGCCTTCATCGCCTCATAGAAGCGCGCGAAGGAAAAGGCCGGATCGGCGGGGCAGAAAAAGGTAGTGATGATCGGGCTCAGCCAGCGCTCGGCGAGCAGGGTTTCGAAGCCCAGCGCGCGCATGCCGGGCACCAGCACGTCGCGGTTTTCGGCGTAGCGCGCGCCGCGCCCGGTGACGCCGCCTTCGGCTTCGTGCAGGCGGAGCGCCTCGAGAAAGGCCGCCACCGCATGAGTCGGCGGGGTAAAGCGCCACTGGCCGGTCGCCTCCATGTAGGCCCATTGCGCGTGCAGATCGAGGCTCAGCGAATGGCTGTTGCCCGCAGCCGCCTCCAGCGTCTCCTTGCGGGCGAGCACGAAGCCGAAGCCCGGCACCCCCTCGATGCACTTGTTGGCCGAGGAGACCAGCGCCTCGAAGCGGATCTCCTCGGGGTCGATCGGCACCGCGCCAAAGGAGGACATGGCGTCGATCAAGAGCCTGCGCCCGGCGCGCGCCACCGCCTCGGCGATTTCGCCAAGCGGGTTGAGGATCCCGGAGGAAGTCTCGCAATGGATCGCCACCACATGGGTGATGTCCTGGTTTTCGGAAAGTATTTCAGATACTTCCACGCCCCTCGGCGGCAGGTAGTCGCCCTTGTCGAGCAGCGTGTGGCGCCGGCCCAGATAGCTGAGCGCCCGGGCCGCGCGCTGGCCATAGGCGCCGTTGGCCAGCACCAGCGCGTGGCCGCCCGGCGGCACGAAACTGCCCAGCATCGCCTCCACCGCGAAGGTGCCCGAGCCCTGCATCGGCACGCAGTCATAGGCCTCGCCCCCGGCGCCGAGCATGGCGGTGAGACGCGCGCGCATCTCGGCGGTCATCGCGCGAAAGTCGCCGTCCCAGCTGCCCCAGTCGCGCAGCATCGCCGCCTTGGTCGCGTAAGCGGTGGTGAGCGGTCCGGGGGTGAGCAGATACGGCTCGCCCAGGCGGGGGGGCTCGATCGGATCAGACATGGCAGCGCCTCTGCTTGCGGTAGCTGAGACAGGTTTGACGGATCGCTCCCCATCTGTAAAATCAATAAAATAGCCTGATATATAAGAAATACCTATACCACCCATGCGCCACGCCCAGCTCAGAGCCTTTCACCACGTCGCCCTGCTCGGCGGCTTTTCGCGCGCGGCCGAGGTGCTCTCGCTCTCGCAGCCGGCGATTTCGGAGCAGGTGCGCAGGCTCGAGCGCGCCCATGATGTGAAGCTGTTTCACCGCGAAGGCCGCCATCTGCGCCTGAGCGAGGCCGGGAGGCGCCTGTTTCGCCTCACCGAGCGCTATTTCGCGACCGAAAGCGAGATGCAAGCGCTTCTGAGCGAGGCGCGCGCGGTGCCGGCGGGCAAGCTGCGGCTGATGGTGGATTCGGCCCTGCATCTCACCGGCTTGCTGGCCGCCTTTCGCGCCCGCTATCCGGGCATTTCGCTGCAGCTGCGAAGCGGCAACAGCGAAGCGGTGGTCGCCGCCCTCACCGCCTATGAAGCCGAGATCGGGCTGGCCGGCAGCCGGGATTTCGGCCGCGAAATGCAGGTGCTGGAGCTTGGTGCAAGCCCGATTATCGCCTTTGCCGCGCGCGGGGTGGTGGCGGGGCAGGGGGCGCGGCCGCTGGCCGAGCTTCTGCGCTATCCGCTGGTCCTGCGCGAAAGGGGCTCGCGCACCCGCGCCAAGCTCGAGGCCGAGGCCGCCCGCCAGGGTCTGCCCCTGTTCTCGGCGATCGAGGCCGAGGGGCACGAGGCGGTGCGCGAGATCGTGGCGTCCGGAGCCGGGATCGGCTTTGTCTCGCAGGCCGAGTTCGGCCACGATCCGCGCCTCGTCGCGATCCCGATCAACGATTGCCGGATGAGCATGAACGAAAGCCTGATCCACCTCGCCGCGCGCGCCGATCTGCGCATGATCCGGGTATTCATGGAGTTTGCCCGCCGCCACTTCGCGCGCCAATCCGGCGCATGAAAGGCCTTGCCCCGGCGCGCCGGATGGTGTTGCCTGCAAGGGAGGGAGGGCCGCATGGACGGATTTGCAGCGGGGCTGTGGCAGGCGTGGAAGCTGGTTTTCACTTTCGATCCGGACCTTTACGAGATCGTCTTTCTGTCGTTGCGGGTGACGATGAGCGCAGTCATCATTGCCTCGCTGATCGGCCTGCCGCTGGGGGCCTGGCTGGTGATCAAGCGCTTTCGCGCCCGCCGCTTCACCATCGCGCTCCTCAATGCCCTGATGGGCCTGCCGCCGGTGGTGGTGGGGCTTGCGGTATATATGCTGCTGTCGCGCTCGGGGCCGCTGGGAGTGCTGGGGCTTCTCTTCACTCCGACCGCGATGATCATCGCGCAGGTGATCATCATCACGCCGCTGATCGCCTCGATCGCGCATCAGACCATGCGCGACCTCTGGGCCGAGTATCACGACCTGCTGCTGTCGATGAATGCGAGCCGCGCGCAGCGCATCGCCGCGATCCTGTGGGATGGCCGCCGGGCGCTGCTCACGGCCATGCTGGCGGGCTTTGGCCGGGGCATTGGCGAGGTCGGGGCGATCATGATCGTGGGCGGCAACATCGACCATGTAACCCGGGTGCTGACCACCGCGATCGCGCTGGAAACGGGCAAGGGCAATTTCGCCTTTGCCATGGGGCTGGGCCTGATCCTGATCGCGCTTTCGCTGAGCGTCAATCTGGCGATCCACTGGATCTCGCGCACCGAGCGGGCAAGCGTCTGGTAGCGCCCGGCAGGGACATTTTGTCCGTCGCCGGGGCGCGGATCGGGCCATAATTCCCACCCTTGCCACCTTGGCAGTCGCCGGGCCTTGGGGCATCATCGCCCCGATGACAGCAGCCATGTCCGCATCCGCACCTACACCCGCACCCGCGCCTGTCGCCAGCACCCGCCCGATCCTGCCGCTGCGGCTGAGGCAGGCCGAAGCGCGCCGGCGCGGCAAGCGACTGGTGGGGCCGGTGGATCTGGAGCTCGGGCGCGAGGGCTTCACCATCGTCATGGGACCCAACGGCGCGGGCAAGACCACGCTTCTGCGCCTGATGCACGGGCTCGAGCGGCTGGCGGCAGGCGAAATCCGCTGGGCGGTGCCGGTGCGCGAGGCGCGCATGCGCCAGGCCTATGTGTTTCAGACACCGATCATGATGCGCCGCTCCGTGGTCGATTCCATCGCCTACCCCTTGCGCCTGCGCGGAATGGGGCGTGCCGAGGCGCGGGCGCGGGCGGCGCGCTGGGCCGAGCGGGTCGGGCTGGGCGCGGTTCTGGAGCGCCCGGCACCGGTGCTTTCGGGCGGCGAAAAGCAGAAGCTCAGCCTCGCGCGCGCCCTGATCGCCCGCCCCGAGATCCTGTTTCTCGACGAGCCCTGCGCCAGCCTCGACGGGCGGGCCATGCGTGAGATCGAGACGCTTCTGCTCGAGGCCCGGGAGAGCGGCACCCGCATCGTCATGGCCACCCACGACATGGGCCAGGCCTGCCGGCTGGCCAGCGACGTGGTATTTCTATACGGTGGCCGGGTGCATGAGCGCGGTCCGGCCGAGGCCTTCTTCAAGGCGCCGCGCACCGCCGAGGCCGCAGCCTTTCTCAAGGGAGATATCGTCGAATGAGACTGCTGAACTGGCTCATCGCTCCGCTCCTCGCCCTGCTGAGCCTCACTCCGGCCGGGGCCGAGACGATCCGCGTGGCGGTCACCACCTCGTTTCACAATTCCGGCCTGGCCGATGTGCTGCTGCCGGCGATCAGGGCCGATCTGGGGCTTGACGTGCGGCTCCTGGTGGTGGGCACTGGACAGGCGCTGAAGCTCGGCGAGCAGGGCGATGTGGACGCGATCCTCGTCCATTCGCGCGCCGCCGAAGAGGCCTTCGTGGCTCAGGGCTTCGGCACCCACCGGCGCGAGATCATGTATAACGATTTCGTGCTGATCGGCCCGCGCGAAGACCCGGCCGGCATCGCCAGCGCGCAATCCGCCGCCGAGGCGCTTGCGCACATCGCCGCCGCCGGGGCACCTTTCGTCAGCCGGGGCGACGAGAGCGGCACCCACAAGAAGGAGCGCGTCCTGTGGCAGGCCGCCGGCATCGACCCCACCGCCGCCGGGCCGTGGTACCGCGAGGCCGGCGCGGGCATGGGCGCCACCCTCAACACCGCAGCCGGGATGGGCGCCTATACTCTCTCGGACCGCGCCTCCTGGCTCAATTTCGGCAACAAGGGCGATCTCGCGCTGCTTTATGCGGGCGATCCGGCGCTGTTCAACCAATACAGCCTCATTCCGGTCAGCCCGGCCCGCCACCCCCATGTCAGATCCGACCTCGTGGCGCGCCTCGAAACCTGGCTGACCGGCCCCCGCGCCCGCGCGCTGATCGACGGCTATCGGATCGGCGGGGAGCAGCTCTTCACCTTCAACGCCCAGCCCGAGTGAACAGGCACGAAGCAGGCGCGCCTCCTGTCCCGCGCGGCAATGAGGAGCGGGCGAGAGCGGCCGGCGGGCAGTCCGCCTACCCGCCCAGGGAGCCAAGCGTGCGCCGGACCGCATCCTCCCACTGGCGGCGTCTGCCGCGGCGCGCCTCCCGGGGCATTTCCGGGACGAAGCGCCTGTCCGGCACCCAGGCGGCGGCAAATTCCTCCGGCCCGGGCCAGGCCCCGGCATGCATCCCCGCAAGCCAGGCCGCACCCAGGGCGGTGGTCTCCAGTACCGCCGGGCGGCCCACCGGGGCGCCCGTGATATCGGCGAGGAACTGCATGGTATAGTCCGAGGCCGACATGCCCCCGTCCACCCTCAGCGCGCGCATCTCTCCGGGCCAGTCGGCCTGCATGGCCGCAAGCAGGTCGGCGGTCTGGAAGCCCACCGCCTCAAGGGCGGCGCGGGCCAGTTCCTCGGGCCCGGTGGCGCGGGTCAGTCCGTAGAGCGCGCCGCGCGCCTCGGCATCCCAATAGGGCGCGCCGAGCCCGGTAAAGGCGGGCACCAGGATCACCTCCTGCGCCGGATCGGCGGCGCGCGCCATGGCGTCGGTTTCGGCGGCTTCCTTCACCACGCCAAGCCCGTCGCGCAGCCACTGCACCGCCGCCCCGGCGATGAAGATCGAGCCTTCCAGTGCATAGGTGGTCTGTCCGGCAAGCCGGTAGGCGATGGTGGTAAGCAGGCGGTTCCGGCTCAGGATCATCTGGTCGCCGGTATTGAGCAGCGCAAAACAGCCGGTGCCATAGGTGCTTTTCATCATCCCGGGCTCGAAGCAGGCCTGGCCGATCGTCGCCGCCTGCTGGTCGCCGGCAACGCCCCTGATCGGGATCGGCGCGCCGAACAGGGCCGAGTCGGTGGTGCCGAAATCATCGGCGCTATCGCGCACCTCCGGCAGCAGGTTCATGGGGATGCCGAGAGCCTCGCAGATATCCGCATCCCACGCCCCGGCGGCGATGTCATAGAGCATGGTGCGGGCGGCATTGGTGGCGTCGGTAGCATGGACCCTGCCGCCGGTAAGGCGCCAGATCAGGAAGCTGTCCACGGTGCCGAAGGCCAGCTTCCCGGCCTCGGCGCCTTCGCGCGCGCCTTCCACATGGTCGAGCAGCCAGGCGAGCTTGGTGGCGCTGAAATAGGGGTCGAGCAGCAGTCCGGTGCGGGTGCGGATCAGCTCTTCGACCCCCCGGGCCTTGAGCGCCTGACACAGGTCGTGGGTGCGCCGGTCCTGCCAGACGATGGCGTTATGGAGCGGCTTGCCGGTGGCGCGGTCCCACAGCAGGGTGGTCTCGCGCTGGTTGGTGATGCCGATGGCGGCGATGTCGCTCCCCACCGCCGCGTGGGTCGCGCGGGCGGTCTCCAGCACCGTCTGCCAGATGTCTTCCGGGTCATGCTCGACCCAGCCCGAAGCCGGGAAGTGCTGGGCGAACTCGGCCTGCGCGGTGTGGGCCGGGCGCATATCGGCGCCAAAGGCAATGGCGCGCGAAGATGTGGTGCCCTGGTCGATGGCTAGGATGTGCATGGGACCTCCGTTTTTGCCCAGATTGCCCCGGAAATTCACGCGGGTCACGCTCTTTTGTCTGCGCGCGGTCCGGGCTACAAGGCGGCATGGACGAATGGATCGCACAGGCAGACGGCAAGCGGTGGCACATGCGCGGCGGCGAGGTGGTCGCGGGGCCGCCGCCGGAGGGGCTGGCGGTGGTATCCTGCGGCGAGGCGGGGGCGGCGAAGGTGATGGTGCCCGCCCTGCTGCCCGGCGCGCGGGGCTATGTGGCGCCTGCCGGGCCTTTGCCGGCCTATGCGCAGGAGAGCCCCAGGGGGCGGCTCGGCTGCGCGGTGGCGCGCGCGGCGGGGCTGCTGGCCGAACGGCCGGGTTTTGACGGCATCGCCTGCATTACGGGTGCGCGCTGCCACTGGCTGCGGATCAGCGCGGGCGAGCTGGTCGCCTTTCAGTCGAGCCTCACCGGGCGGCTGATCGCCAGTTTTGGCGAAACCGATCCCGGGGCAGGCTTCGAGAAGGCGCTGAGCCGCTCGCTCAGCCGCCCGCAGGCGCTGGCTGCCGATCTGGCGGTGGCGGAGCTTGAAGGACAGGCGGGTGCGATCACCGGCCATTTCACCGGCACCGATCTTGCCGCCGCGCGGCCGTGGTGGCTGGGCATGGAGGTGGTGGTGATCGGCGACGGGCCGCTGGCCGATGCCTATGCTGCGGGGCTTGCCAACCAAGGCGTGGCGCCCGGCCGGCTCGGCGGCGAACAGGCCCTGCTCGCCGGCCTGTGGGCGCTGCGGCAGGCGCAGCGGGGCGGCCGGGATCAGACCGCTTCGGCCGGATAGCCCGCCTCTTTCAGCAGCTTTGCCAGCGATTCGGCGTCGAGGTCGCTTTCGATCTCCACATGCCGGCCTTCCATGTCGAAGGTCAGTTCGGCCAGCGGATCGGTGGTGGCAAAGGCCTTCTCGATCGCCCCCCTGCAATGGCCGCAGCTCATGTCGGGGACGTGGAATTTCACGCTCATCTCTTCTTCTCCTCTGACGCTTTTGCTACCGGCTAGGCCTTCCCGCGCGGCAAGGTCAAGAATTCTTTTCGTCTTCCCTTGACCTTCCCAGCGCTGGAAGGTCCATATGTCGCATATCCGAAAAGTTTCCCAAAGGTGGAACCATGAAAGACATGACGATCCGGGTCGAGAACATGACCTGCGCTTCCTGCGTGGCGCGGGTCGAGCAGGCGCTTGAGGCGGTGCCCGGGGTCGAGGGGGCCGAGGTGAATCTGGCGGCGGAAACGGCAGTAGTGCATTTCGCCGGAGAGGGTGACCTGGAAGCGGTGCGCGCGGCGCTGGACAAGGCAGGCTACCCGGTCGCCACCGAAGAGGTGGTCCTCGAAGTGGGCGAGATGACCTGCGCCACCTGCGTGGGCCGGGTCGAGGACGCGCTGGCCGCAGCACCAGGAGTGATCGACGTGCGCGTGAATCTCGCCGGAGAGACCGCCCATGTGACCATCGTACCCGGCGAAATCACCGCCGGGGAGCTGGCACGCATCGCCACCGAATACGGCTATCCGACCAGGGTCATATCCGGCGGCGAGGCGAGCAGCGTGGTCGAGCGCAAGGCCGAGGAGGCGCGCAGGACCCTGCGTCAGATCGTGATCGCCGGGCTGCTTTCCGCCCCGGTCGTCGTCTTTGAAATGGGCGGGCATCTGGTCCCTGCCCTGCGCGAATGGGGATACGCCACGCTCGGCGAATTCAGTATCAACGTGATCCAGTTCGTGCTCACCGGCATCGTCATGGCCTGGCCGGGCCGGGGCTTTTATACCAAGGGCTTCCCGGCCCTCCTGCATGGCAAGCCGGACATGAATTCGCTGGTCGCGGTGGGGACGACGGCGGCCTACCTGTTCTCGGTGGTCTCGACCTTTGCCCCCGGCCTGCTGCCCGAGGGCACGGCCAATGTCTATTACGAGGCGGCGGCGGTGATCGTGGTGCTGATTCTGTTCGGGCGCTGGTTGGAAGCCCGGGCCAAGGGCCGTACCGGCGCGGCTATCCAGCGCCTGATGGAGCTGGCCCCGCCCACGGCCCGGGTGGAGCGCGCGGGTGAAGTGGTGGAAGTGCCGCTGGAAGAGGTACGCGTGGGCGAAGTGCTGCATGTGCGTCCGGGCGAAAAGATCCCGGTCGATGGCGAGGTGCTGACCGGCACTTCCTGGGTGGACGAAAGCATGATCACCGGCGAGCCGGTGCCGGTGGAAAAGGAAGAGGACGCCCCCCTGATCGCGGGCACGGTGAATGGCACGGGCGCGCTCACCATGCGCGCGACCCGAGTCGGCGCCGATACCACGCTGAGCCAGATCGTGCGCCTTGTCGAGCAGGCCCAGGCGGCCAAACTGCCGATCCAGGGCGCGGTGGACAGAATCACCAGGTGGTTCGTGCCGGCGGTGATGGGCCTGGCCGCGCTGACCTTCGCGGCCTGGCTGGCATTCGGCCCCACGCCGGCACTGGGCTATGCGCTTGTGACCGGGGTCGCGGTGCTGATCATCGCCTGCCCCTGCGCCATGGGGCTGGCCACGCCGACCTCGATCATGGTCGGTACCGGGCGCGGCGCCGAGATGGGGGTACTGTTTCGCAAGGGCGACGCGCTTCAGACCCTGCAGGAGGTCGAGGTGGTCGCCATGGACAAGACCGGCACCCTCACCCGGGGCCGGCCCGACCTGACCGGCATCGCCGTGGCCGAGGGTTTTGAGGAAGCCGAGGTGTTGCGCCTGCTGGCGGGTGCCGAGGCGGGCTCGGAGCACCCCATCGCCGGCGCGATCCTGCGGGCGGCCGAGGCGCGCGGACTCGAGATTCCCAGGGCCGAGAGCACCCGCGCCCTGCCGGGCTTCGGCCTGCAGGCCAGCGTCGAGGGCAAGGCGCTCCTGATCGGCAACGCCACGCTGATGCAGCGCAAGAAGCTCGATGCGGGCGCGCTGGCTGAAAAGGCGCGCAACTGGGCCACCAGGGGGCGCACGCCGCTGTTCATCGCCATTGACGGGCAGGTGGCGGGCGTCGCCGCCGTGGCCGACCCGCTCAAGCCCACCACGAAGGCCGCCATCGAGGCCCTGCACCGGCTGGGCAAGAAGGTGGTGATGATCACCGGCGATACCGAGGCCACCGCCCGCGCCATCGCCCGCGAACTGGGGATCGACGAGGTGGTGGCCGGGGTGCTGCCTGCCGGCAAGGTCTCCGCCATCGAGGCGCTGAAGGAGGGCGGGCGCAAGGTCGCCTTTGTCGGCGACGGGATCAACGACGCCCCGGCCTTGGCCGCCGCCGATGTGGGCATCGCCATCGGCACCGGCACCGATGTGGCCATAGAGGCGGCCGACGTGGTACTGGTCTCGGGCGACCTCGCCGGCGTGGTCAATGCCATCGCGCTCAGCCGCGACACCATGAAGAATATCCGCCAGAACCTGTTCTGGGCCTTCGCCTACAACGTGCTTCTGATCCCGGTCGCCGCCGGGGTCCTCTACCCGCTCTGGGGCACCTTGCTGTCACCAATGCTCGGGGCCGGGGCCATGGCCATGTCCTCGGTCTTCGTGCTGGGCAATGCTCTGCGCCTGCGCCGGGCAAGACCGTTTCTCGAACCGAAAGGAGAAGCCGCATGAATATCGGAGAAGCCGCTGCCCGCACCGGGCTTCCGGCCAAGACCATCCGCTATTACGAGGAAATCCGACTGATCCGCCCTCACCGCGCCGCAAACGGCTACCGCTCCTTCAACGAAAGGGATCTGCACAAGCTGTCCTTCCTGGCACGCGCCCGGGCGCTGGGTTTCTCGATCGAGGATTGCCGCATGCTGCTGGCTCTCTACGAAGACGAAACCCGCGCTTCCGCGGATGTGAAACGGGTGGCCGAAGGGCACCTCAGTCGGATCGACCAGAAGATTGCCGACCTGAAATCCATGCGCGAAACCCTCAGCGAGCTGGTCGAGGCCTGCGCCGGAGATCACCGCCCGGATTGTCCGATCCTCAAGGGGCTGAGCGCAGAACCGGCAAGAATGCCGGGCTGAAACGGAAACTTTACATGTATTCTTGACCTTCTTGCCTGACGAGCGACATGACGGTTTCGATGGGTCTGCGGCCCATGTTTCTGTATCCCGGATGCGGGCGTTCGGTGTTGTAGTGGACGTGCCATGCGC